>JBFYYA010000001.1:0-2854 GCA_041310245.1 Syntrophaceae bacterium
CAATTATTCGTGATTTTCTGTTGTAGAGGAACTCCCAGGCATTCTGAGCGCCGTCCGGATAAACGATGGTCACGTCGATAACTTTTCGCATATTTTCACCCATCATGGAAAGAACATACGAAATGCCGCCGGAGCGCGGCTTAAGAAGATGTTTGTAAGGAGATTTCTGCGCGGCATGTTTGGCGGCGGTGAAACGGGTTCCTTCAACAAAGTTCATGATTGAAGCCGGCTTGTCTTTGAATTTTGCGCATGCCTTTCGCGTGGCTTCGATATCCTTGCCTTTGAGATGCGGCTTCTTTCTTAGAAGTTCGGCAGAGTAGCGCTGCATAAAAGGATAATCAAGCGCCCACCATGCAAGCCCCAGTATGGGCATCCAGATCAGCTCTTTTTTCAGAAAATACTTAAGAAAGGGAATGCGGCCGTGAAATATTTTCTGAAGGACGATAATATCCACCAATGTCTGATGGTTGGAAATTACGAGATACCATTCATCCGGTTTGAGTTTTTCAAGCCCCTCCACATCATATTCAACATCTTTGATGAGCCCGATAAAGCCGTTGATGCAGTAGATCCATGTATAAGATAGCAAGTTAAGTATGGTATCGAATAATCCACGAGCTGCTCTAAACGGCAACATAAGCTTGAATACAGCGGTTATATATATCGGAACAGCCCAGAAAAGAGTATTAAGAACAAGAAATACTGCTCCGCTTGCGCCGCGCAGGAATCCAGGCAGAAATGCCAGCATAGACTATTCTCCTCGTTTTTTTATTTTAACTTAGAGCAGGCTCGTATGTCAATTTCAGAAAAAAACAAATGCTACTTAAAAAGTCTAATCAGCGGTTTCTTAATTTTTTTAGGTTTGCCATTTTAATTATTATATACTAAATAGTTAATGAGCCAAACAAGGATTTGATTCAGCGCGCAAGTTACCAAAAGTGCAGCCTGATTGACCACAATTTCCGGTAGAATTAAAATGTGTCAGAGAGTTGTGCAGGGCTCAGAATGAGGTGTTAAGTATAAAGGTATTTGATTTTTTTTAACGCCGCACTACTTACAGAATTGATTAATAAATGATTTCTTGTTATATAGATTTAACAAAATTGATCGCTTCAAAATGATGGTAATAAAAAAATGAAACAGGAAAATGTCCCCAGTAAGACAAGTAAGGGTGTAGTATTTATTCCTGAGCGATTAAAGATGCTCGATAGCCAGGAGTATTTTTCTGTACTGGCAACACAGAATAAAAGTCAACCTTACACATCGCTCGTTAATTTCGCCATGACGGCTGACTGCAAGACAATTATATTTGCCACACCAAGAAACACCCAGAAATACAGGAATATCATCAAAACAAAATCTGTAGCGCTCCTCATTGACAACAGGTCGAAAAAGATAAAAAATCTTATGGGTACGGAAGCCGTAACGGTGGTGGGAAATGCGCGTCCCGTAAAAAAAGGAAAATCAAGGGATGCTTTCGCTAGCATTTATATTAAAAAACACCCTGATCTGGCGGAATTTATAGACGCGCCATCTACAGCGCTTATTGTTGTAGAGGCAAAACTATGTATACACGTGAGTCAGTTTCAAACTGTTTCTGTATGGGATTGCGGGAGGAGGTAAACTATGAATAGTGATATTAAAAATATCGGCATCATCGGGTCCGGCGTCGCCGGGCTTACCGTAGCTTATCTGCTGCAGAGAAAACACAACATCACACTGTTTGAAAAGAATGATTATATCGGAGGGCATACACACACTATTGTTATACCGGATGGTCCGGATGCCGGGATACCGGTTGATACCGGATTTATCGTGATGAACCACAAAAATTATCCTTTTTTTACCAGGCTCTTGGAAACGCTCGGCGTGGAGCTGAGGGATAGCGTCATGTCTTTCGGATACCATGACGAGGTCACTGGGCTTGAATACTCAAGCCTGCATTTCAATGGCCTGTTTGCCCAGCGCCGTAACCTCTTTAATCCCCGCTTCTATTCAATGCTTTTTGAGATTATGAGATTTTTCCGCGAAGCCCCTGTGGCGCTTGAGGAAGGAAAGCTCGCGGGGCTCACTTTGGGCGATTATTTCTTCAGAAACAACTTTTCCGCTTATTTCATTGAGCACCATATCTTGCCGATGGGTTGCGCTATCTGGTCCACGCCGAACAATACGATGCTCGATTTTCCCGCCGAGTCTTTTATACGTTTCTACAAGAACCATGGGCTACTTTCTGTGGGCGGTCAACCGCAATGGCGCACCGTTGTCGGCGGTAGCCATTCATACGTAAAAAAGATACTTAATGATTTCAAAGGCAAGGTATATAATAATAAACAGATTGCTTCGGTAAAGCGTATTGAGGGCGGCGTTACGGTTCTGGCGCAGGATGGCCAGCAATTCAATTTTGATGAGGTAGTTATTGCCGCGCATGCGGACGAAGCCTTTACCATGCTTGCCGACCCTTCCACTGATGAGCGAAAATTCTTGTCACCATGGCGTTATAACAGGAACCACACGATTCTTCACACTGACACTTCCGCAATGCCTCCAAACCGGCGTGCATGGTCAAGCTGGAATTTTATTCGTGAATCGGAAGGCGATAATGCGCTTTCACTTACCTATAGCATGAACCTGCTTCAGGGTCTTTCCGCAAAGGAGCAGTATTTTGTAACGCTTAACCGGCGCAAGCCCATTCCACGTAACAAAATCATCGCCGAGATGCTCTATACGCATCCGATTTATACGGCTGATTCCATGAGAACTCAAAAAGATCTGCCATCGCTCAATGGTAAACTCAATACGTGGTTTTGCGGCAGTTATTTCGGATACGGATTTCACGAGGACGCAGTCCGCTCAG
>JBFYYA010000002.1:0-3170 GCA_041310245.1 Syntrophaceae bacterium
TTTTAGGGTGCTCGGCCTGATCCCTCACGCGCGCAAAAGGTCACAAAACATAATCGCTTTGTGCATGGGAGAAAAAGGCCATATCAGCCGCATTGCTGGTGCGCAAATGGGAAATTTCCTGGGCTTTGCGACACTTTCGCCACGGGGGCAATCCGCGCCGGGACAACTAACAGTTGGTGATATGAACGCGCTTAATAAAATACTCGGCGGAAAAAAGAAAATACCAACGGGATATTTGCGCGCCGCGAAATCGCAAAATTTTATTTTGCTGGGCAATCCGGTGGCGCAGAGCTTATCCCCTTTAATCCATAACGCCGCGTTGCAAGAAATGAATATTAAAGAAAATTACAGCGCGTGCTGCGTTCCAGATTTGGATGATGCCATACGCGGCATGAAAGCGTTGAACATCCGCGGCGCGAGTATTACTATTCCCTTTAAAGTTGAGGTAATGAGGTATCTAGACGACATTGACAAGGACGCGTTAGAAATCGGCGCGGTAAATACTATAATCAGCAACAAAGGAAAGTTGACCGGCGCGAATACCGACTGGCTGGGCATCATCATGACGCTCAAAGAAAAAGTGGAGATAAAAGGCAAAACTTTTGTTATTGTCGGCGCTGGTGGAACAGCGCGTGCGGCGACTTACGGAATAATCAAAGAAGGCGGCCTGCCGGTTTTAGTAAATCGCACTTTATCAAAGGCAAAAATTATTGCCGAACATTTCGGCTGCCCTTTTTATCCGCTTTCCGAAATATCCAAACTTAAAGCCGATGGCCTGATCAACACAACATCTGTAGGCATGCATCCTGACATTTTAAAATCACCCGTGCCGAAAAACGTGTTAAAAAGCTACAAATATGTTATGGATGTAATCTACAATCCATTGAATACAAAATTATTAAAAGATGCCGCAGCGCAGGGCTGCCGGGTTTTTTCCGGCGCGGATATGTTTGTTCACCAGGGAGCGCAGCAGTTAAGATTATGGACAAAAAAGGAGCCGCCCGTGGCATTGATGAAAAAAATAGTTTTGGAAAGGCTTACTAATCTTGAACAACGATAATTTATCTATGACTATACCGCCTAGCGTAGTGCGCGTGCCTGGTTCCAAAAGCCTGACACAGCGCGCGCTTATCGCCGCCGCGCTAGCGCGTGATAATTCTTTCATCAGCAATCCTTTGATTTCTGAAGACACAAATTATTTGATGAAGGGGTTGCGCGTTCTGGGCGCGCAGATTGTTTCCGTATCCGGCGGCCTGTATGTGAACGGCACGGCGGGAAAACTGGCAAACACCGGCCAGCAGATTTTTCTGGGCAACAACGGCACGGCGTTGCGTTTTCTTACGGCGCTGGTTTGTATGGGACATGGCGAATATGTTTTAACCGGAGAAAAGCGTCTTTGTGAGCGGCCGGTAGGCGCGCTTGCCGAAGCGTTGAAAAAAATGGGAGTAAATATTACCTGCATCAACAATTGCCCGCCCGTTACAATAAACGCCAAGGGACTTGCCGGCGGCAAAATATCTCTCAAGGACGTGGAGAGCTCTCAGTATGTTTCCGCTCTTCTTCTTTGCGCGCCTTACACCGAGCAGGGCATTGAGCTTGCTTTGCGCGGGCGCGTCGCATCGCTTCCCTACATTGACTTGACGCTGGCAGTCATGCGGGATTTCGGTGTAAATATTGAGCTGCAAAAAAACGAATACACGGTAAAGGGCGGAAATTCTTATCAGGGACGCGAATACCGCGTGGAAGGAGATGCTTCCAGCGCCTCTTATTTTTTTCTGGCCGCGGCAATTCTGCAGCGCCCCATACGTGTAATGGGCATAAACCGCGTAAGCCGTCAGGGCGACATCCGCCTGCTTAACATTTTGGAAGAACTTGGCTGCCGCGTGGACTCGCAGGAAGACTGGGTGGAAGTCACAGGAAACAGCCTGGCTAAAGGCGATTTCACTTTCGATCTGAATGACATGCCGGATATGGTTCCCACGCTGGCAGTGCTGGCCGCTTTCCGTCAGGGCAAAACCACGATTACCAACGTGGAACATTTGCGCATCAAAGAAAGCAACCGCCTGGCGGCAATGGCCGCGGAATTAAACCGCGCGGGCATCAAAGCCAAAGAAACAGCGGACGGGCTGATCATTAATGGCGGCAGGATGAACCCGGCGGATATCCAGACTTATAACGATCACCGCATCGCGATGAGTTTTGCCATCGCGTCGCTCGCCGTACCGGGAATAGAAATTATCGATAAAAAATGCGTGGACAAGTCATTTCCTGAATTCTGGGAGGAACTGGCGAAAATATGAATTTGGTTTTGATCGGCTATCGCGCCACGGGAAAATCCACGGTCGGAAAACATCTGGCGTTAAAAATGAATGTGCGTTTTTTTGATACTGACAAGGTGGTGGAAAAGAAAGCGGGCATGTCTATCGCGGATATTGTCACCAAGCACGGCTGGGATTTCTTTCGCGCCCGAGAGAAAGAGGCTGTGCGAGAGCTTGAAGAACAAACCGGCGCTGTCATTTCAACAGGCGGAGGAGTAGTGCTGGATAAGGGAAACGTTGATTCACTGAAAAAAAACGGATTTCTTGTCTGGCTCAACGCGCCGCTAAATGATATTATAACGCGGCTAAACACCAAAAGACCGGGAACGATAATCCGTCCGCAATTCACTGACTGGGATATTGTGGAAGAAACAACAAATATGGTCAATGAAAGATATCCGCTTTATGAACAGGCGGCGGATTACACGGTGGAAACAGCTAGTAAAAATATTGTGAAGGTCGGAGAGGAAATTTATCAATACCTGGCTGAATCCGGCAAACTAATTAAGATACTAAAAAAACAAAATAATAACTGACATAAAATATTTTTTACAGGAGAAATTATGTCCGGAAATACTATTGGCAGTGTTTTTCGGGTCACCACTTGGGGTGAATCGCACGGCGCCGCTCTGGGCGCTGTCGTGGACGGCTGTCCGCCGGGGATCACGCTGGTGCAGGCGGATATTCAGGCGGCGCTCAACAGAAGACGGTCGTCAAAAGTAATTTCTTCCACCAAAAGAAAAGAGGCGGACAAAGTGGAAATTCTCTCCGGAGTTTTCGCAGGTAAAACCACCGGCACGCCGATCTCTCTTTTGATCAGAAATGCCGACGCTGATTCTTCCGCTTATCTCA
>JBFYYA010000003.1:0-2942 GCA_041310245.1 Syntrophaceae bacterium
CGCCATGTAAAGGATATCTTCATTGCGCTTGATCAAAACCCGCATCGTATTTTCCACGTTTATTTTCACATTATTTATTCTTCTTTTTTTCAGCGGTGAAAAAACAGCCTCCTTGCTTTCGCCTGTTTTGCTTTCTTTTCAGTTTGTACCGGCTCTGCTTAAAGTCATCAGCAATCCCGGTATTTTGGTTATCACGGGACTGATTTTTCTTCTGGTCATCACCCTGCTTTTCGGCAGAGTTTACTGCTCGTTTCTCTGTCCGCTGGGCGTGATGCAGGATTTTTCTATCGCTCTCTCCCGCCGGTTCGGCTGGCTTAAAAATCATTCTTTTCAAAAGCCGTTGGGCTGGCTGCGTTATTCAATACTGACTTTGACGATTGCCCTGGCGCTTTTCGGATCTTTTGTCCTGGTTAATCTTTTGGATCCATATTCTCTGACGGGCAGAATAATCAATCATGTGCTTGAACCTGCCTTTGTCTGGCTTTATAATACAGCCATCGAAATTCCAAAGTTTTTCAATATATACCTGTTTCAGAAAGAAACAGCCTACATTCCCCTTTTGGCGCTGGTTATCACCCTTCTCTTATTTTCGGGTATTTTGTTTATCTCGGCGAGCTACGGACGGCTTTACTGCAACACGGTCTGCCCCGTGGGATCGCTGCTTGGTCTGATTTCACGCTTTTCCATATTTAAGTTCACGCTCGATGAAAACCATTGCACCCAATGCCTGCGGTGCGAAACGGTCTGCAAGGCGGGATGCATAAACCCAAATGAAAAAACCATCGATATGACCCGCTGCGTTGCCTGCTTCAACTGCGTTGCCGCCTGCCCCCAGCCGGCAATCAAATATCAATACGCTTCGTCATTCAAAACACAAAACAAATGGTCGGCGCAGCGCCGCGGTTTTGTCATCGGCAGCGCGGCGGCCGTATTTTCTGTTTTACTTGTTTTTAACGACAGAATGCGCACGGCAATCGCCGCCACGCGCAGGAATCAGAAACCGCCGGTAACTCCACCCGGAGCGATCAGACTGCGGCGTTTTACACATTCTTGCATCGCCTGCCATCTGTGCGTGAGCGCCTGCCCGACCAAAGTTTTAACCCCTTCCTTTTTCGAATACGGCGCGGCCGGCTTAATGCAGCCGCTTATGGATTTTGAAAAAAGCTTCTGCGATTACGAATGCAATGCCTGCGGAAAAGTCTGCCCCACCGGCGCGATACAACCGCTGCCGTTGGAAATTAAAAAACTGGTGCAGATAGGAAAAGCGGAAATTTTTGAGGAAATCTGCGTCGTTTATGTAGATCATAATAACTGCGGCGCCTGCGGTGAGGTTTGCCCGACGCACGCCATCAGCTTCATCGACAAAAAAAACATCCTCTACCCCAAGTTGGATACCAAATACTGCATCGGCTGCGGCGCCTGCCAACTGGTTTGCCCGACAACGCCCAAATCCATCGTTGTCCACGCCCTTGATGTCCACGAACAGGCAGTCAAGTATGTGCACACGCCCAAGCCGGCTGCGCGAGAGCAAATACCGGGCACTGATTTTCCCTTCTGAAAACTGGACGCATTGAAAAGCGCTTTATCGTTTTTTAGATTTTCGATGAACTCCAGATAATGCCTTGCTGTTTGGCGCGGCTTTTCAATCATCGGGACATGGCCGCAATCTTTTATAATCACGGTCTGATGATTTTTTATGACTTTTTCAAAACCGGCGGCGCTTCTGGCTTTATCAATTATGAAAGCCGCCGTTTTTTCAGGAAAAACATAACAAACGACAACAGCGACGAAAACCGCGCCAACAATTAATGCCAATATGGTCATTAAAATCTTTTTCATGTTGACACCCTCCCTGGAAACCTTATATAAGCTTCATGAGTTTTTAACATACTCTTTTTGACTTGTTTATTTAAGAAAATAATGAAATTTAAATTAACCGTTATATTTTCCATTATTATATTTTTCTGCTTATCTGCTCCCGCGGCCAGGGCAAATAATATTATCAAAATCGGATCTGATGCCACCGTAGGAGAAAATCAAACTGTCAACAATATAATAACTATAAGCGGCCAGATAACCGTTAGCGGCCTTGTGGAAAACAACGTAATCGCTATCGGCGGGCCGGTTGTTTTAACCGGAAAATCAGTTGTGCGCGGCAATGTATTTTGTATCGGAGGAATTATTGCCAGGGGCAGCGGTTCACAGGTTTTCGGCAAGATAACAGAAATAAATTCAGCCGGCATTACCAAATCCTTGCGTTCGTTTTTCCGCGGCGATACTGATGACTGGTCAGCTATCTTAAATATTCTTTTTCTATTTTTTCAAATCATCATTGTAATTTTTGCTATACTTCTGGCGCTTATTTTGCCGCGGCAACTGACCAGAATCAAGCAGACAATCCAAACCAATAAGTTGCGGTCGTTTTTCTATGGTTTGCTCGCTTCTTTAATGATTACCCCCCTGCTTATCGTCTTAGTGATTTCAATTATCGGAATTTATCTTATCCCGGCTCTTTGCATCGCGATTGCTATAATCTTTTTGCTCGGCTATATCGCGGTGGCTGCTCTTTTAGGAGATTTCACCCTATCAAAAATATGGGATACTAAAAATAAGTCCCTTCTAGGACAAACGATTTTGGGGCTGATTCTGCTAATGATTTTGGGCTGGATTCCCTATGTCGGCTGGTTAATCAAAGCTATTATCGTCACCATCGGATGGGGCGGTATGCTTTACTTTCTTTTTAGCCACAGAAAACGGCGCGCTTAGTAAATAATCGCAAGGCGGTTTTATTTTTCAGAATAACGCCTGTGTTTTTTTACTGCCAATACGTAAAAAATAATATTTATCACAACGACTAATAATCCTAATGTAATTTGCGTTTCGCGTGTCAGATTTTCCGGATAAATCAATGGTAAAAGATATTGCGCGACAAAATCACCGCT
>JBFYYA010000004.1:0-2884 GCA_041310245.1 Syntrophaceae bacterium
CGCGGCTGGCGCTGAAAAACAAATGTTTTATCCCCTGCTTTCACCTCGCGCGAATCCATCCTCTCTCCCATAGATCGGAAGTTTTCCACTATCCTGTCCGGCTCGAAGAGGGTAATGACAAAATACAGCCGGGAAAGCCTGTTAATGTTAAAAAAAACAGTGATCAGGATTATCCCGAAAATTATTCCCATACCGATCAAAATCTTTTTGTCGCTTATACGAAAACGGGAAGAATGTTTCATGCCATGCCTCCAAAAAATAATTTATTCAAATATTCATAATTTTTGGCTTAATGAATCGATAAGTCAAGATAATATTTTATTCATATTCAACCCTTGAAATTTTTCTAACTTCCGATATTTCGCTTCCAATAATAATATTAATAAATACTACAAGAGGAAGTCTTTATTATTAAACATTTATTAGTGTGCATCATTGGAGTCTTGCCTCTGGCAAACTGAGCAATGTCCAAAAGTTGAAAGGTGTCTATTGTTTCTTAGGCATTTTTGTTTTCCAGCGCTGGTGGAACCAGAACCACTGTTCCGGATATTCGCGCACGATTTCTTCGATAATTTTTGTAAAGCGTTGAGTGTTGAAAACCAGATCCGCTTCGTAATTGCCCGTGCGGACGGCTTCAATGGGAGGTTTTACGATAACCTTGTATCTACCTGATTTTTGTCGGGCGGGAAAAATGGCGATAACCGGCGCGCCGGAGCGCATGGCCATTACGGCAAGCCCCGCTCCCGTGCAGGCCGGCCGCCCGAAAAAATCAACAAAAACACCTTCATAAGTATCAACATTCTGATCACTGAGAATGCCGATAATCTGATTCTGTTTCAACAACTCCATAATTTTTTTCCCTGAGCCACCCTTGGGGATCAAACTGTTTCCGCGCATGGTGCGCACATATTCCACTATATTATCGATAATTTTGTTATCCAGTGGCCGGTAAACAATATGAATCGGCCTGGCATAAATCGGGATGCCCACCGGCAATAATTCCCAGTTTCCGAAATGCGCGACAATGGAAAGGATGCCTTTGCCCTTGGCATTGGCTGTCAGGTAATTTTCATAACCATCCACGTCCAGCCATTTGTGCGCGTTTTCTTTTGTAATATAGGGAATTTCCGGAAATTCCGCGCCGACAATAGCAAAATGCCGATACGTCCCTTTCGCAATTTTGATAATTTCTCTGTAATTTTTTTCCGGGAATGAGCGTTGCAGATTGTGCAGAGTTATTAAGCGGCGCCGCGAATCGAGGTGATAGAATATGATGAATAAACTTATGAATATTGCTTTGCGCACAAATTTCGGGATTAACCGGAAAACAAATAAAATTAATGTTGTGGTTTTTGTTTTTTCAACAGCCATCAGTGTGCCTCATCCCAGTTATAGCCTGCGGCAATTTCCACTTTTAGCGGCACTTTAAGGTTGATGACTTCTTCCATTTCCGTTTTAACCAGCGCCATGACTTTTTCTTTTTCCTTTACTGGGGCTTCCAGAACCAATTCGTCATGCACCTGCATGATCAGACGCGCCTCGAAATTTTTCTCTTGTAACAGATGCTCGATGCTTACCATCGCCACTTTAATCAAATCCGCGGCTGTTCCCTGGATAGGGGTATTTATCGCCATGCGTTCGGCGAATTGCCGTACCGAAGGAATCTTGCTTTTGAGCTCCGGCAAATAGCGGCGGCGGTTTAAAAGCGTGCAGATATAGCCGTTGCTTTTTGCTGTTTCCAAAACAGTATCTAGATACGCGCGCACTTTTTTGTAGCGGTCGAAGTATCCGTCAATATAGGCCTGCGCGGTTTTTTGCGTAACACCAAGCTCTTTGGCCAGGCCAAAAGCGCTCATGCCGTAAAGGATGCCGAAGTTGATTACCTTGGCCTGACGGCGCATATCGGCGTTGACCATCTCCGGAAACACCCCGAAGACATCGGATGCCGTGCGCGCGTGAATATCTTCATCCGCTTTAAATGCTTCAATAAGAGTTTTATCCTCGGATAAATGCGCCAGTACGCGAAGCTCAATTTGCGAATAATCGGCCGAGATAAGTTCACAGCCGGGCGCGGCGATGAAAGCCTGGCGGATTCTTTTTCCTTCCAGCGTGCGGATGGGAATATTCTGCAGATTGGGATTAGAACTCGATAGCCTGCCGGTCGCCGTTGCTGTCTGGTTATAAGAAGTGTGAATACGGCCGGTCTGCGCGTCAATCAGCGCGGGCAGCGCGTCCACGTAAGTTGATTTTAATTTGGCCATGCTGCGGTAAGCCAGAATTTCGGCGGGCAGTTCGTGGCTTTGCGCCAGATAAGTGAGAACTTCCACGTCCGTGGAATATCCTTCTTTTGTTTTTCTGCCGGTGGGAAGTTTCAGCTTCTCAAAAAGAATCACCTGCAGTTGCTTGGGAGAATTGATATTGAACTTCTCTCCGGACAGTTTGTAAATTTTTTCTTCCGAAAGCGAAAGTAATTGCCCCAGTTCTTCCGACATTTGTTTTAGAATGTCTGTATCGATGAGCACGCCCTTTTTTTCCATATTGGCCAGAACTTGTAAAAGCGGCATTTCAACTTTGGTGTAGAGTTCATCCGCCTGGATTTCCTTGAGTTTGACCGCGAGAATTTGTTCCAAGTTGAATATGGCGGCGGCGCGTCCGGCCCCGTGCGCGGCTATTTTGTCAATATCCGCTTCGGCCAAACGATTATTTTTACCTCCGGCGATTTCCTGCGCTGATGGTAACTGTTCATGCAGATATTCCCAGGCGACTTCCGCGAGTTCGTAAGAATGCTTGGCGGGGTTAAGCAGATAGGCCATCAAGGCGGTATCGTCGGCATTTTGGACATTTAAATCCGCCTGCGAGACAAGAGTGGTTTTTAAATCATGAA
>JBFYYA010000005.1:0-4824 GCA_041310245.1 Syntrophaceae bacterium
TGCCGCGCCGCCATTGGATAATATATAACACGCTGATGGTCGCCTTCGGGCGAAAAACCTGTAAACCTGTGTCTCCTGTCTGCAGTACCTGCCCGATCAAAATTTACTGCGGCCGCGTTGGAGTCACTTTGAGCCGTTAATTTCGCAAATACCGGCTTTTTCAGGGAAAAATAAATCAGTTGACGAGTATTTGACGTTTTGGTATTGTCCAGCCTCGTTGGAATGGCGAAGCACACGATTATATAAGTATATAGGGTATCGCCCCTAAAAAATAATTTTTAAAAAGAGAATAAATCACTATGGGAACATTTGTTACGTTTATACACGTTTTGGCATGCTTTATCCTGATTTTGGTCGTACTGTTGCAGGCGGGCAAAGGAGCGAACATGGGCGCCGCGTTTGGCGGTTCCAGTCAGACCGTATTTGGTTCGTCAGGAGCGGGAACTTTTCTGGGCAAGTTAACCGCTACGGTGGCGATAATTTTTATGATTACGTCTTTATCGCTTGCCTATATGGCTACCAAGGGAAGCTCTTCAGTACTTGAAAGCTCCAGCGCTCCTTTTACTGAGCAGCCGGCACTGCCCGATGAGGCTCCGTTACCAGCAGCCCCCGCTGAGGCGCCGGAAACTAAGTAACTTCTAAATGCCGAAGTGGTGGAATTGGTAGACACGCCATCTTGAGGGGGTGGTGGGTTACACCCGTCCGGGTTCAAATCCCGGCTTCGGCACCATTTATCATCAGATCATCTGTAAGAGATTATTTTATCAGGCACAAGAGAAGTTCATAAGCCGAGTTCTGTTTCGCGCCGCGGTTACCCGCGAACGCGACGATAATCATTCATCTGGGACGCAAGTTGCCCTGCGCCTCTAGCGACACTACCCGGGAACTTCGGACGGGCCGTCCTCAAACGTTCCCCTATTTGGTCTTGCTCCGGATGGGGTTTACCTTGCCTTTTCCGTCACCGGAAAAGCGGTGAGCTCTTACCTCGCCTTTTCACCCTTACCTCGCCTTTCAGCGCGGCGGTATATTTTCTGTGGCACTTTCCCTGGGGTCGCCCCCGGTCGCCGTTAGCGACCATCCTGCCCTGTGGAGCTCGGACTTTCCTCCGGCAGATCAAGTCTGCCGGCGATCATCTGATCTTCTCCGGCCTGAACTGTAGTCTACACTTGATAGCATCTACTTTCAAGCTGTGTGTGATTGATAACAATCAACTCATTAATATATTGACATACCCGGCGCGTTCTCCTTATAATTTAAGGCAAATAAAGATGGCTCATCGGATAAGCATTCAGCTGGCTGTGGCAGATTTTCTTTTTTATTTCATAAGCTTGGGTTGGTTAAACTTTTTCGTAAGGGAGGATGGTAAAATGATTTTTAAACAAAAAAACGGGTTTCCGGCAATATTCTTTATAACCGTCCTTATCTTGACAACGGGCTTATTTTTTTTATCAGGATGCAAAAAAACGAACAAACTGAACCCTGAAGTAAGCGATCCGCAAATTATTGTCAATCCTGATAATATCCGCCTTGGCGTTGCTCGAGTAACAAAAACGGAAATAGTGTTTCAGGGATCCGGCTTTCAGCCGGACGATTCTGTGTTTATAAGTCTCATAGGGCCTGATGATATCAAAGTGGTCGTGGCAGACAGCAGGGTTTATCCTGACGGCAAATTTACGGCGAAAGTAACTCCGCTGGCTAAAGTAACAGGCATATTGAAAGCCAGCATAACCGGCACCTTCGCTGCTGACGGCAGATATAATCAGATTCTGGTGATTACGCGGGATCCGATACCCACGGGCGCATACACGGCTGTGGCCACAGGCATGATATCAAATCAAAAAGCGGAAGTTAAATTCACTATCAGCAAGCCTGATCTGATTGACAATATCAAAGACTGGTTAGGAAAAAAGGCGTGGAAGATTCAGGTCAAAAAAGCATAACCTTACAATCGGGCGGTAAAGGATAATGACACAAAATCAAATAAAGCAAATTACGGTTAAAGGCCGGCTGGTGGGCATTACCGGCTGGGAAGAAGCGCTGAAAAAAATTGCGCCTGCTTATAAAGGAATGACAGACGAAGATATAAAGCAAGCTCTTCTTGGGGAACTTTCTTCCCATAACTATATCCCTTCCGGCGCCTTAAATGATTACGGACGCGCACTTTTACGTGAATTTAAGATAGAACAGGGAATGCCGGTGGAAGAAGAACCGGTTTTAGGACTTCATATAGCTGTTTTAGGCATGAGCTGCGCCAATTGCACCAGGCTGGAAACAGATGTGCGCGATCTGCTGGCTGAAATGAACATCGCCGCTGATTTGCGCCATATTACAGATCCAAAACAGATCGCGAGCTATGGAGTAATGGGCACTCCGGCGCTCGTTATAAACAACAAAGTGGTGTCTGTGGGCGAGGTTCCTCCTAAAAGTAAAATCCGTCAGTTCATAATAGACGCGTATCCTACTCCAGATAAATAAAATGTGGCATTTGCGCCACATTTTTTGTGTTTACTCAGGCTGTGCTGCGTATCTTCGCGCTACTTCTGGCAAGTCCGGCAGAAATAAGTTCCTCTTCCGGATTGTTTGACGCGGCATATCGGTTCGCCGCAAAACGGACAGGCGCTTTCTGCTTTCCCATAGCAAGTCAACTCGTTCTGGTTTTCCCCCTTGCGTCCGTATAAATCACGCCAATCGGATATTGATGTTCCTCTTTTGCTGATGGCTTTTGTCAAAACACTTCTGGCCTGAACGAATATCCTGTTCCAATCATCACTAGTCAGTGTTGCCGCTTCTCTGGCGGGATGAATACCCGCGCGATGCAAAATCTCGCACGCGTAGATGTTTCCGATGCCGTTCACGACGTTTTGATCCATGATCAGAGATTTTACCTTGGTTTTGCGCCGGCCGTGTCTTTCTACAAATTTTTGTAGTTCAAAAGCGCCAAAAATCTCCCTATCGCTTTCCTTTGACGTTGTCGGCATCACTTTTAATGTGGCAAACCGGCGCGGATCGACTAAAAAGACCTCGCCATCGTCCAATGTCATCTTCCAGCGGGCGTATTTTGGCGCCGCGGCGTTAATCTGCCACAGAAGTCTGCCCGTCATTCGCAGATGAATCAAGATAGAGCGGCCGTCATCAAGCACCATGACGATTGTTTTTCCTCTGCGCTCAACATTCATGATTTTTCTGTCTTTAAGGGTTTTTACGGCAGTTAACTTGTTATCAAACACCTTGTTTTTTATGATTTTTTTGCCGATCGTTTTTCTTTTTAATTGGCGGCAAAGAGTTTCTACTTCGGGTAATTCAGGCATTATTTTTTTCTCTTTCGCTGTTTACGCAGCCGAATTTTCTCTCTTTAGGTTGTTACTATGTCTTTTTTTGTTTGACAAGCTCTTCATTCATCGCCGAGCGCGGATTCATTGCGCCATTTACTCTGCTCATTCACCTGATCGCGAACAAAAACTGGCGAAAAACACCACTTGAAGGATTGAATTTCCGGAAAATGAAGCGCTAAAATTAATTTCAGGGCAAAAATTAACGGATGCTCGCCTCGTTTTACCGAACTCTTCCCAAAAAATTTTCCTTTTTCACATTCTCTGCCGTGTTTTTATCCGCGATCACCTCCTTCTCGCGGGAATTATATGTTTCGGCGGACGCGTGATGCCGGTTTGATCATCCGAAGACCGGATAAAATCGGAAGCTGAAGACTCTGACGCGGCATCAAGACAAAAAATCGCGGCGGACAAACTTTCGCTGAAAACTCGATATGAAAAAAAATTTCGTTTTTTTGAAAAAAAATGTTGACAAATTTTTTTATTTGCTTACATTCATAAATCAGATTTAGAATATTTTTGTACAAAAAAATTTCGGGGGCGATAATCCTCCAGAAGGAGAAAAAAATGGAAAACGAGACCCTGTTCATTGAGGAGGCCGAACCTCCTGGTCGCAAGACCGGTCTTGTTAAAATGGAAAATGAAGTGATAGACTTTTCCACGCTGGCCGCCAACGCTTTGCAACCGGCCAGACAAAAGTCCGAAAGGATTTTATTTCCTTTTAAGGATTCCGCCCGCTCGCGCCTCTTTCGAAAAAAATTTTACCCCGACATTACCCGCTTTGAATGGTTTGATTGGCATTGGCAGCTGCGCAATGCCATCCGCGACGTTAAGACGCTTTCTCTGATTTTGAATCTTTCAGACAATGAGCGGCAGGCCATGATGCATAACGCCGGCGCGTTGCCTGTTTCCATTACCCCTTATTACGCGAGCCTGCTCAACGCTAAAGACGCGTCTGCCGCCCTGCGGCGCTGCGTCGTGCCTGTTATGGATGAATGCCTGCATACGGCGGGTGAAGAAGAAGATCCCCTTAATGAGGATGCCGATTCTCCCGTTGCCGGTATCGTGCACCGCTATCCGGACCGGGTGCTGTTTTTAGTCACCGATTCCTGCTCGACTTATTGCCGTTACTGCACGCGTTCCCGCATCATCGAGCGCAGCAATAAGCATGTGATCGATCTTGATAAATGGGAAAAAGCGCTAGCCTATATAGAAAATAATACAAATATACGAGACGTCCTGCTCTCCGGCGGCGACCCCCTTACGTTATCGGACAACAAACTGGAATGGCTTTTAGTGCGCCTGCACAAGATTCGCCATGTCGAACTGATTCGCATAGGCACGAAGGTGCCGGTTGTTTTGCCTCAGCGCATTACCCCGGCGCTTACCGCCATTCTCAAAAAATATCATCCTTTATGGATTAGTATTCATATCACCCATCCTGACGAGCTGACTCCGGAGATGAGCGCCGCCTGCATACGGCTGGCCGACGCGG
>JBFYYA010000006.1:0-2839 GCA_041310245.1 Syntrophaceae bacterium
GTGTGGGAGGAACTTTTCTTCGTTCGTTTCACGGATACGGCATCACGCCGGGAAAGTTTGTGGCGATAGGCAACAAGCTACAGCTCGATGAAACACATTTTCTGGAATATTTATTACAAGACGAGAAAACAGAAATAATCACGGCATATCTTGAGGGTTTCAAACGCGGCAGAGAGTTTTTTAATCTGGCTATGCGCTCCCCCAAACCGATTATTGTTTTAAAATCCAACCGCAGTCAGGCAAGCGAAAAAATCGCTCAATCTCACACGACGGCACTCTCCGGCAGTGATGACGTGGCGGGCGCGGCTTTCAAACAGGCCGCGATAATCAGGGTGGAAGATGAAATCAATTTAATCAATGCCGTAAAAATCATCGGGATTCCGCTAATGAGAGGCAGGCGCGTAGCTGTTCTTTCCCGCTCCGGAGGGCACGCTGTTTTGACCGCGGACGCCTGTGCTAAATTCGGTTTTGAAATGACGCCCTTTCCCGAATCTTTTTTAAATAAAATTAAAACTATTTATCACACTCGGGTAATCGCACATCAAAACCCCTTGGATTTAGGAGAAATATTCGATTACACGATATTTACCGATATCCTGGAAGAAGCTTTAAAGCTGGACGTTTTTGACGGTGTTCTTTTTAACCATCTCTATGTAGCGCAGTACGAGGCGCAGATGTCGCGTACTTTTTTGCAGGGCGTGGAAAAACTGGTGGCTAAATATAAAAAACCGGTCGCGCTGGCCATGATTTCCGCGCGGGAAGAAATTATGGACGTTTCTAAAAATTATTCTTTCCCGATCTTTACCTCGCCCCTGGAAGCGGCACAAGCCCTGCACATATCTCTTGCCTACTATGAAAGCAGGCAATCCCGCGACAGCAGAGGAAAAGAACCGGTTTATAAAATCAATAAAAATGTCATTCAGAATATTAAAGCAAGATGCGGCGCGGAAAAAAGAATCGCGCTGACAAACGAAGCGTTGGAAATATGCACCGCCTGCGGAATTGAGCCGGTAAAAAGCCAGATTCTGCGAAACACGGCTTCCCCTGAAAAAATATCCCTGCGATATCCTGTCGCTCTAAAGCTGGTTTCGCGGGACGCATCCCATAAAACGGACATTGGTGGCGTGCGGCTCAACATCGGCAATAAAAAGGACTTGTTAAACGCCCGCGTGCAAATGCGAAAGACTCTCGCCAACCTAAAACCGCGACCGACAATCGACGGTTTCCTTGTTCAGGAAATGGCCAAAGAAGGGGTTGAATTTTTTGTCGGCGGTCGACGCGACAACACTTTCGGACCAATGGTCATGGCGGGCATGGGTGGTATTTATATCGAAATATTCAAGGATACGGCTATTCGCCTGGCTCCGGTAACAAAGCGCGAAGCCAAGGAAATGCTCCAAGAGCTGAAGGCGTATCCATTACTTCAGGGAGCCAGAGGAGAAAAGCGCGCGGATATTAACGCTCTTGTAGATATTATATGCAGGATTTCTTTTATGATGGCCGCCCAGCCCGGTATCGGCCAAATAGATCTGAATCCCGTAATTGTTCATCCACAGGGCGAGGGTGTGTCTATCGTGGACGCGCGGGTGTTTTTTGAGAAATAAGATTTCCGGTGTCTATGCTCCCGATTAAAATCTTTTTTTAATTTTTATTTAAATTTACAAATACGCTGATTACGTGTATCGGTGAAAGCGTTTATGCAGAAATACATTATTTTAATTGCCGCTTTTTTTGTACAGCTATGTTTAGGCGCCGGTTACTCCTGGAGCACTTTTGTTCCCGCCTTAAAAGAAATTTACGGCCTTACAACCGCGCAAACCCAATCCATTTTCGGGACAGGTTCGCTCGCGGCCACTATTCTCATTTTTCTCGGAGGCCGTATTCAGGATCGCCTGGGTCCTAAAATTCCCGCCTTTATCGGAGGAATAATCTTCAGCAGCAGTTATATATTGGCCGGTTACTCGAGCGGTTCTTATCCGGCGCTTTTGATTTTGCTCGGTATCCTGGCGCCCGCCGGTGTCGGGCTTGCCTACTTGTGCCCTATCGCCTGCTCGGTTAAATGGTTCCCGAATCATAAAAGCATGGTAACGGGATTTGCGGTTGCCGGATTCGGCGGCAGCGCGATGATTATTTCTCAGTTTGGAGAATATCTTCTCTCGCAGCAAATAGGCGTCTTGACTATTTTTAAATATATGGGATTTGGTTTTATAACGGTTCTGGCTATCGCAACAATGTTTTTAAAAAACCCGCCGCAGGCGATTAATGAGCCTGAATTCATTGCGAACACAAATATGTCCGCTCTGTTTAAAGACCGGAAATTCCTGGGGCTTTTGTGCGGCATTTTCCCGTGCTTTTGCGCGGGCTTAATGATCATCGGCAATATCAAGCCTTTTGGCCTATCGCTTAGACTTGATGTCGCGGTTGCCGGCCTTGCCGTAACCATTCTCGCTCTTTTTAATACAATAGGAAGGTTAGCATGGGGATTCGCGGGTGGCGTGGTAGAGGGAAAAAAAGTTATCCTTATATCAATTATCAGCACCACCATAGTGATCCTTGCCGCGCCTTTTCTGGTGAAAAGCAACGCTACTTTTTATCTGTTTACGATTTTAGCCGGGTTTAATTACAGCGCGTGCCTCGTTCTTTACGCCGCCGAAGTTGCCAACCAGTATGGAACCGAGAAAATGGGAACGGTATATTCAACGCTTTTCTTAAGTAACGGTATTGCCGGTTTTGTTTCGCCGACATTAGCCGGAAAAATATTTGACACCACCGGTTCTTACGCTCCGGCTTTTTTAATTTTCGGCTTTCTTTGTCTGATTTCGGTATTTCTTTTTTATTT
>JBFYYA010000007.1:0-5956 GCA_041310245.1 Syntrophaceae bacterium
CGGGAAGAGGCGCGAAAGAAACCGCACAAGAAAATGTTCTCGCTTCCGCCAAGCAGGCCGCGGACGGCAAAAAAGTTCATGCTCTCAGTCTCACGGATAACCCGGGAGGATCTCCCGCCATTTCCGCTGATTTTATCGGCTGTGAGATTTTAAAATTGGGCATTGAACCGCTTGTCCATTTTTCCTGCAAAGACAAAAACCGCAGTTCGATTGAAAGCCAGCTTTACGCTCTTGACCGCGCGGGAGTGAGAAATCTTTTAGTGATGACCGGTGACTATCCCGTATCAGGTTATATGGGTCGTCCTTCTCCGGTTTTCGATCTCGACCCAATCCATGCATTACAGCTTATCTCGGAAATGAATAAAGGCCTCGAATATCAAGGCGCAAAAGGAATTAGCCGGCTCAAACCAAGTGATTTTTTCGCAGGCGCGGTCGTTTCGCCGTTTAAAGCTACCGAGGCGGAACAGATGGCGCAGTATTATAAACTAAAAAAGAAAATTGATGCCGGAGCACAATTCATCGTCACGCAACTTGGATATGACGCCCGAAAAATTCACGAAGCATTTCTATTTTTTAAACAGAGCGGTTTCAATGTGCCAATTGTGGGAAATATTTACATTCTGCCCTACGGCGCGGCTAGAATGATGAATAACAACGAACTTCCCGGTTCCGTGGTCACGGATAAACTGTTGGCGGAAATAGACCAGGAAAGAAACAATCCGGATAAAGGGGTTAAGGCCAGAATACTGCGCGCCGCGCGCATGTACGCGATTATGAAAGGCATCGGTTTTAATGGAGTCCATGTCGGCGGCCACAACATCAAATACGAACAGGTCGAAGAAATTATCCGTCAGGGTGAAGCGCTTGCCCCGCAATGGGCAGAACTCATCAAATATTTCGATTACCCGATGGAGAACGGTTTTTACTATTTTGAGCGTGATCCTAAAACCGGTTTAAATAAGGAAACACGACTTAACCGGCAATCCGCAAAAGCTGCTGCCAAACTGGAAATTTCCTACAGCATCTCCCGTTTCTTCCACATGCTCATGTTTGAGCCGGGGAAAAAGCTCTACGGTATGATGAAAACAGTAAGCCGGAAAATTGCCGACTCAAAGCTGGAAAATATATTTCACAAACTGGAACACTTGACAAAAGTTGTAATTTTCGATTGCAAAGATTGCGGTGATTGCGCGCTGATTGATGTCGCCTATCTCTGCCCGATGTCACAGTGTCCCAAAAACCAGCGCAATGGCCCCTGCGGCGGAAGTTACCAAGGCTGGTGCGAAGTATATCCGTTTAAGAAACAGTGCATCTATGTCTGTGCTTACACACGTTTGAAGAAATACGCGCAGGAAGCTCAACTGGAGCAAAATATTGTCCCGCCCTGTAACTGGGATCTGCACCAGAGCTCTTCCTGGATAAACTTCTACCTGGAAAAAGACCATAACGCGAAAATACAAAAAACTGCTTCTTCCGGAAAATAATGGTGCGTTAATCGCTCATAGTAAATTTCTCAATCTCCTTTAACCCCTCTTTAATAAAGGGGGCTTTCCGTTTTTTCTGAAGAAATCGTAGATTAAATACAAACTAAAATTAAATTCTCCCTTTTATAAAGGGAGACAGGAGCGATTAAAATCTTTTTCATTTCAGATATTATTTTTTGATTAGTTATTTTATTCATTGAAGATTACCACGGCATATAGTAGAAACTGCCTCGTGGGCGATTAGCTCAGTTGGATAGAGTGCTGGCCTCCGAAGCCAGATGCCGCGAGTTCGAATCTCGCATCGCCCACCAATAATTTAGGCTAACGGCGGAAGGTGGAGCGTTGCTGTGCAACGCGTAATCCCGCGCATCCAGCATGCGCTGGAGTTCCTGCGGGACAGAATGTAGGAGTAAAGTAGCCGTGAAAATTTTTTCCAAATATAAAGCTTATAAAAAAGAGGTATTTGACGCGAGCCTGTGGCTCTCCGCGCATGGCTATTTCGGTTCCGTGCGCGGCTCCGGGGGAAATGTTTCCGTGCGGGTGGATAACACAAAAATGGCGATCACTCCTTCCGAGGTGAAATATCATGATCTGTCTGTCGGCGATATATGTATCGTGGGATTCGACAATAAGAAAATAGATATCAAAAAAGGTTTTAAACCATCAATTGAAGCGGGAATGCACAGTGTCATCTATCAAAAGCGCCCGGAAATCAACGCCATTGTGCACACGCATCAGGCATACGGTAGTGTTTTTGCCATCCTCAACATGCCTATCCCTATCCTTTTTGATGAGGTCTCTTGGGCGCTCGGCGAAAAAATTGAGGTTGTCCCCTACGCCCTTTCCGGCAGCCAAGAACTAGCAACAAATGTCGGCACTAAATTATCCAACAAAGCCAATGCCTATATCATTCAAAATCATGGGATTCTGGCTTTAGGCAAGCATATCGAAAAAGCCCTGCTTAACGCGGAACTTCTGGAAAAAGCCGCGCACATTTATTATCTTGCCTTATCTACCGGTAAGCCTGTTAACACCCTCCCCTCTTCTAAGATTAAGCATTAAAAAAATAAGAAAATTTGAGGCATCACGAAATCAGATAAAAAAATGTTGCTTTATCTTTTAATCTGATATAAAAGCCCAGCAACATAAAAAATTGAGCTTCCTTGCCCGCGGCAATGACCATGGGCTTTATAAGCCAAAAGGAGGAATTTTGAAAAGATACGAAGTTATCGCTATCGCGAAATCTGCTTTACCCGAAGAAGACATCACCAAAATAATCGACCGCATCGAGAGTATTATCGTCAAAGACCATGGCGTCATCGCCAAAATTGATAAATGGGGAAAGAGACGCCTCGCCTATGAAATCAACAAAGAAAAAGAAGGCTATTATTTCCTTTTTGATTTTGCCGGTGATGGTCCAATGGTTTCCGAAATTGAAAGAAATTTCAAAATCGATGACCGCATTTTAAAGTTTATCACCATCAAAAAAGACGGCGCCGTCACCCGAGAAGGCATGGACGCGGAAACCGCTGCGGCAGAAGCTAAAAAAGCTCAGCCCGCTGCAGAAGCCGGATCAGCTTCTGCAGAAGGAAAAATCATTGTGCCCTTGGAAAAAAACGACGCTGACAAGCCGCGCAAAAGCTTCGAAAAAGAATCCATCAAAAAAGATGATCAAGGAAAATAAAAAAGGAATATATCATGGAAAAAACCAATGGAGATAGACCAGTAAGACATTCACAGAGAAAGTTTTTTCATAGAAAAAAATTCTGTCGATTCTGCACCGACTCGAATCTTAAGATAGATTATAAATATCCCGCTATTCTTAACAATTTTGTTACAGAAAGAGGGAAAATAATGCCCCGCAGAATTACAGGTAATTGCGCGAAACACCAAAGAGAACTTGCGGTGGCAATTAAAAGGGCGCGCGCCATTGCCATAATGCCCTTTGTTGTTGCCGAAGGCAAATAAACCCTAATCAAGAAATATCTCATGCTTGACATTAAAGCTTCTTCCTATGTGGTAGAAGGTAAGCACAGGGCTTGCTACATTCATCCGCACAATGAAAGCCTTTGCGTAAAGATCCTGCTTCCTTCTAAAACCGGAGGATCTCAGAAAGAGGCAAATAGAGAAACTAAATATTACCGTTTTCTTGAAAAAAAAAATGTTCCCTGGAGCATGTTGCCGAAATTTTACGGAGAAGTCATAACTAATCTTGGCAAAGGATATATCTTTGATTTAGTCAGGGATTATGACGGAAATATTTCTAGAAACCTTACACATTATTTATCAGACCAGCAGCTAACACAAAATCACGCTCAAGCTTTATCAGTTGCTTTCGATCTTTTGAACGAATATCTTTTGCAGTGGAAAATTATAACACTCAATATACAGGCCAGAAATCTTGTGTTTAAAAAAATAAGCTCTGATGAGGGACGCCTGGTGATTGTGGATGACGTAGGCAACACTGAATTTATTCCCGTATCTAATTATATAGATTTTATGGCCACAATGAAGATAAAGCGTAAATGGCAGCGTTTTGTGTCTCTATTGCTAAAGGCATATCCTGATAATAAATTTCTTAAAAGTAAATTTTTGGTTAAAAATTAACGTGTCAATTATCAGTTGTGTGTTAAATTATTATCTTTTTTTGATCATGTCTTTTTTCATTGTTGTTTTATAATTTATTATGCTAGCAAATATTAAAATGTGTTCCTTATTAAGATATTGATACTTAATTCACCATCTTTTCATAAAAAGCTAAACTTATGAATTATTTACATTTTGGAGGATTTTCATGAAAGTAATTTTAAGGGAAAAAGTTCCTTCTCTGGGCAAGGCCGGGGATCTAATTAACGTTAATGACGGTTACGCGCGAAACTATCTTATTCCCAGAGGCCTGGCTATTGAGGCTGATGAAAAAAATATTAAGACATTTGAACATGAAAAGAAAAATATTCTTAAAAAAGCGCAGAAGGAACACAAAAACGCCGAGGAAATGGCGTCTGCCCTGAATAACATAACCCTGACCTTTTCACGGAAAGTTGGTGACCAGCATAAAATATTCGGTTCAGTCACTGCCAAAGATATTGAAGAGGCACTCAGGGCTAAAGGTTACAACATCGACCGAAAAATGATTATTATCGATGAACATATAAAATCCCTGGGAGAGTTTAAAGTAGGGGTTAAGTTAACTGCCGGCGTTGAAGCGGGGCTCAAAATTATCGTTACAGGCGAATAATCATGAAAGACATTGATCAATACAAGATTCCACCGCAAAATATTGAAGCCGAACAGTCCATCCTGGGAGGCATTCTGCTGGAAAACAGCGCCATAAACAGCGCCCTGGAAATTCTTTCTAAAAATGATTTTTACAGCGAAGCGCATCGCAGAATATTCTCGGTTATCGTTGAGCTTTCCGAACGAAACGAACCGGTTGACATAATCACAATCAGCAACGCTCTCAAAGATAAAAACATGCTGGATTCAGTAGGAGGCAGCGCCTATATAGCTTCCCTTGTTGATAATGTTCCTTCCGCAGCCAATGTGGCGAATTACGCCAAAATAGTAAAAGAAAAAGCCATATTGCGCGGGTTGATCAGTTCCGCTACAGATATAATTAATAGCTGTTATGAAACGGGCTCGGATGTTGACTTGGTTCTCGATAAAGCTGAGCACAGCATTTTTGAAATTTCCGAAAATAAAGTACGGCCTTCCTTTTTCCCGATAAGAGAAATTGTCAAAGACAGCTTCCGTTCAATTGAAGATCTTTTCGCACGCAAAGACCTCATTACCGGAGTTCCCACAGGTTTTGAAAAGATCGACGATTTAACTTCCGGATTACAAAAATCGGAATTGATAATCATTGCCGGACGTCCCAGCATGGGAAAAACAGCTTTCGCTCTTAATATCGCTCAATACGCAGCTCTTGAAGGTCAGACTCCCGCGGCGATTTTTTCTCTGGAAATGTCCAAAGAACAGCTCGCGTTTCGACTTCTCGCCTCAGACGCCAAAGTTGACTCTCAGCGTTTGAGAAAAGGTTTTTTGGGTGAAACGGACTGGCCAAAACTTACTACCGCCGCGGGACGTCTTTCTGAAGCGCCTATTTTTATTGATGACACCGCCGCCATCACTGTGCTCGAAATGAAGGCCAAATCCCGCCGCCTGAAGGCCGACCAGGGGCTTGGTTTGATTATTGTGGATTATATTCAGTTGATGCGTTCCGGCAGTTATCGCGAATCACGCGAGCAGGAAATATCTGAAATAAGCCGCTCCTTAAAAGCGCTAGCCAAGGAACTCAATGTTCCGGTTGTCGCCCTTTCTCAGCTTAACCGCAAAGTGGAAGACCGAACTAATCGCCGTCCGCAAATGGCGGATTTGCGGGAATCCGGCGCCATCGAACAGGATGCCGATGTTATCGCCTTTATTTACCGCGATGAAGTTTACAACAAATCTGATGATAATCCGGAAAAAGG
>JBFYYA010000008.1:0-6495 GCA_041310245.1 Syntrophaceae bacterium
CGTCTTCCGCGCTATTGGAAGTTCTGGATCCGGAACAAAATTTCGCTTTTAATGATAACTATCTGGATTTGGATTACGACTTGTCGGATATTATGTTTATCACGACGGCTAATGTTTTGCAGACCATACCTGCGCCGCTGCAGGATAGAATGGAAGTAATCAGAATTGCCGGTTATACGGAACAGGAAAAACTGCAAATCTCGCAGAAGTTCCTTGTTGCGAAAGAAATGGAAGCAAACGGTCTGAAGCCGGAGAATATCGAATTCACCCGTGGGGCTATTTTACGGATTATCCGCCAATACACACGAGAAGCGGGAGTCCGGAATTTAGAGAGGGAAATTGCCTCCATTTGCCGCAAAGTTGCCAAAGAAATTGTCGGTAACGGCAAAAAAGATAAAAAGATAACTATAACCTCGAATTCCGTGCAAAAGTACCTAAGCGTTCCCAAATACCGTCATGGAGAAACAGAAGCAAAGAGCCAGGTGGGTTTAACTGTCGGTTTGGCCTGGACGGAAGTGGGCGGAGAACTTCTGGTGATAGAAGCGTCAATTATGGAAGGGACGGGGAAAATGGTCATGACGGGGAAATTAGGCGACGTCATGCAGGAATCCGTTCAGGCCGCTCTGACTTACATAAGGGCGCGCGCGGAAAAATTTGGCTTAGCAAAGAATTTTTATAGAAAACTGGATATTCATGTCCACGTTCCGGAAGGGGCAATTCCTAAAGACGGGCCATCTGCGGGAATCGCTATGGCAACTTCTATTGCGTCAGCTCTTATGAAGAAAAAGGTGCGCGCTGATCTGGCGATGACCGGTGAAATTACCCTGAGAGGCAGAGTGCTTCCGATAGGCGGATTGAAAGAAAAAATTCTTGCCGCTCACCGGGGAAATATTAAAATGGTTGTTATTCCAAAAGATAACGAAAAAGATTTGGCGGAAGTTCCACAAAACGTTCAGAATGCTCTAAAGATAGTGTTTGTGGAGCATATAGATGATGTGCTGAAAATAGCATTTGAAAAAGATGATGAAGATTTCCATGAAACAGTTTCGCCTAATGTGCCGGTTGTTCCTCAGTCGGTCAATTAAAGCGGATTCATTTTTTTTAGAACTTGACAAGAAATGTCAATGTTGTTAGAAGCCTAAAATTGTTTTTAGGCAATTGCGGGCGGGTAGCTCAGCTGGGAGAGCGCCACGCTTACACCGTGGATGTCACAGGTTCGAGTCCTGTTCCGCCTACCATTGATAAGTTTTATTTTTGGAAAAGCAGTAAGTATATAAAAGATTTTTTGGGGTCGTAGTTAAGTTGGTTATAACGCCGGCCTGTCACGCCGGAGGGCGTGGGTTCGAGTCCCATCGGCCCCGCCAGAAAATCTTAGGGAGTCGGCATTAACCGGCTCCCTTTTTTTATTCAACTGCTTGCTTTTTAGAGTCCATTCGTATAATGTTGATAACATTAATATAATTTGTTTAAAGCGGGAGTAAACACAAAAAATATATGGATTATGAAGGATTTATCATCAGGCCGCCCAGCGAAGCCTACAGCCTTTTATTGCAGGTAACAGTGGGCTGTTCACATAATAAGTGCACATTTTGCGCAACCTACCGGCAAAAGAAATTCAAGATAAAACCACTGGAAATTATTAAGAAGGATCTGCGGGAAGCCCGGAGTTACAAAGGTGTGGAAAAAGTGTTCCTGTGTGATGGCGACGCGCTGATTATACCGCAGCCGAGGCTCGAAGAGATAATCGGACTGATAAATGAAAATTTGCCGAATATTGAAAGAATTTCAACGTATGCCAACGCGAAAAGTATTCTCAGAAAATCCGTAGATGATTTAAAAAAACTTCGCGGCATGGGTTTAAAGATGATTTATCTGGGGGTAGAAACCGGCAATTCTCAATTATTGGAAAAGATTCATAAAGGTGTGACTTACGAACAGATGGTCGAAGCGGGGCGCCGCGTGAAAGAAGCGGGAATGATGCTTTCCGTCACTATTTTGCTGGGAGTGGGCGGGATTGAAAAGAGCGTTGAACACGCTTTGGATACCGCAAAAATTCTCACCGATATCGACCCGGATTATGCGGGAGCTTTAACTTTAATGCTTATTCCCGATACGCCTCTTTATGATGAGTACATCACCGGGAAATTTGTCATGCCGGACACGTTTGGTTACATAAAAGAACTCTATCTGATAATTGCCAACGCTAATTTTACAAATTGCTACTTTACTTCCAATCACGCTTCAAATTATCTCCCGATCAGGGCGTTTTTGCCCAGGCAAAAAGAGAAGATATTGAAAATGATAAGTTCCGTAATAGAAGAGAAGGATTCAAGTAAAATTAGACCGGAACATTTAAGAGGATTATAATTAATAAGGTCATTAATTTATCGATCATGAAGATTATCTCCAAACTTTTTTTCTGGCGCGATAAGAAATATATAATAAATAGAATTAATTCAATTTTAAATAGAGCGCAAAAAAGCGGCGTTCTCGATTATTCCTCTCGGGAAATGATAGATAATATTCTTGTATTTGCCCATACCCTTGTCCGGGAAATAATGATTCCACGCACGGAAATGGTGGCCGTAAGCACAGATGCAAAAACCCAGGAAATCATCGAGCAGGCGATTGAGTCCAGGCACACCCGTATACCCGTATATCAAGGCTCTATAGATAATATTGTCGGTATTCTTAATGTGAAAGATTTGTTGAAATTCTGGTCACAGGATTTAACAAAAAAAGATATATTGGGGCAATTGACCAAGCCGTATTATATCCCCGAAACAAAAAATACCCATTTATTATTTTATGAGCTTAAAGAAAATAAAAAGCACATTGCGATAGTCATTGATGAGTATGGCGGCACATCCGGGTTGGTTACGCTCGAAGATCTGCTGGAGGAAATTGTAGGTGAAATACGCGATGAACATGATAGCGAGGAAAGCGACGAAGAAATAATTTTGTCATCGGATGGTTCATTAATAGTTGACGGCAGAACGGAAGTCGAGAAAATTGAAGAATATTTAAATATCGAGTTGGAAAAAGGCAGATATGAAACAATCAGTGGGATGATCCTCGATACAACAAAAAAAATACCTTTGATCGGCGAACATTATGAAATTCAAGGGCTGAATATCACCATAGAAAACGCGGACGAACGCAGTATAAAAAAAGTGCGCATCAAGAGACCAATTGCCGGCGGCGAAAATGAAAAGTAAAATCAATGCCACGGACAAATTTCTTTCCGCGATAAAATACCATATAACAGAAAATGAAATTATTTTAGCTGTAATAAGCGGATTATTTCTCTTTTTGTCATTTCCCAAGTATGGCATTGGTTCCATGGCGTGGCTTGCTTTAATACCGCTTTTTTATGCGGTTCAAAAATCGCAGTCAGCTAAGCGGGCGCTTGTCCTTGGTTTTATTACCGGAATCGTCGGATACGTGGGAATATTTTACTGGATTACTTACGTAGTCGTGAATTACGGTTACTTACCATTGTATCTTGGCGTTATCATCATGCTGCTTTTGGTATGTTACCTGAGTATATATATCGCATTATTCGCGGCTGGTGTTTATTTTTTGCGGGGTAAAAATTACTTTTGCTTAGCGGCTCCCGCGCTTTGGGTATGTTTAGAATATTTAAAGTCATATTTGTTTACCGGGTTTCCCTGGGAGAATCTCGGATATTCGCAGTATCTGAATACTTATTTTATTCAGTTTACCGACATTTTTGGCGTATTTGGATTATCTTTTGTCATTGTCGCAGTTAACTCGGTAATTTTCACTTTTTTAATAAAAAAAACTAAAAGCGTGTTCGTATCAGCGCTTGCGGTTTTCTTAATTTTAATTTCCGTCTATATCTACGGCTATTTCCGCATCGAGAATGTGCGCAAAGCGATGAATGATGCGGCCGGAATGGAAGTCTCTCTCGTACAGGGGAATATTGATCAATCCGTAAAATGGGATGAGCTTTCTCAATCAAAAATTTTAAATACTTATCTTGATCTTTCTATTCAAAATCCACCAAAAGCCGGTGGTTTGATTGTGTGGCCGGAAACCGCCTTGCCTTTTAATTATCAGCAGGACAGTTTTATGAGAGAACAGGTAAATAACCTGCCTAAAGAAACAAAGTCATGGTTTCTTTTTGGAGCAGTTAACTTTATGCGAAGCAAACAAGGCACATCTTTTTTAAACAGTGCTTATTTGCTTTCGCCTGAGGGCACAATTGAAGGAAGATATGACAAAGTACATCTTGTTCCCTATGGTGAATATGTGCCAATGAGAACTTTATTCCCATTTATCAAAAAACTAACTGAAGGAATTGCTGATTTCAGCTCCGGTGAAACCTATCAGCCGTTATTTATGGAAGACAAAAAAATGGGTGTTCTAATCTGTTACGAAGGAATATTGCCTCACGCGGCAAGAATTTATAAAAATAAATCTGCCGATTTACTTGTTAATATCACTAACGACGCGTGGTTTGGTCCGACTTCCGCGCCATATCAGCATTTTTCGATGGCATTGTTTCGCGCGGTTGAAACAAGGTTATATATGATCAGGGCGGCCAATACCGGAATTTCCGGGATTGTTGATCCCACAGGCAGGATAGTTTCCAAAACGGATATTTTTGAGGCTGATGCGTTAAGGGGAAATGTAAAATTTATAAAGATAGAAACTTTTTATGCTCGCCATGGTGATATATTTGTTGTAATATGTTTCATTATCTGTGTTATTTTTATTATATTGAACTGGAGAAGGAGGTTTGTAAAATGGCTACCGAAAACATTCAGGAATCGATAAGCGGCTTGAAAAAGAGAATCCTCTATATCGGGGAATGTCTTTGACGTTAACGAACTGCACTTGAAAATAAAAGATTTGGAGATACTTTCCTTAAAAAGTGATTTTTGGGAGAATCAGGCAAACGCAAAAGAAGTACTGCAGAAAAAAACAAAACTGACAGAGTCTTTGGACAAATGGAGAAAATTCTCTAATCAAATAGACGATATAGAAAATCTCTGGAGTCTTGCCTGGCAGGAAAAAGACCAGGCGGTCATGGAGGAATTAAACGCCGAGCTTGATGAGCTGGAATCTGAGGTAGGGCAGGAAGAATTGAAAATGATGCTTTCCAGCGAACAAGATCCCATGGACGCCATCATATCAATTCACGCCGGCGCCGGCGGGACGGAAGCGCAGGACTGGGTGGAGATGCTTCTACGCATGTATTTGCGATGGGCGGAGAAGAAAAAGTTTATAACCAAAGTTATTGATTTACAGCCAGGTGACGAAGCGGGTATTAAAAGCGTATCTTTTACTCTCGAAGGCCCCTACGCGTACGGTTACGCAAAAGCTGAAATAGGCATTCACCGTCTGGTTAGAATATCGCCTTTTGACGCCGGTGCGCGTCGCCATACCTCTTTTGCTTCTGTTTTTGTTTATCCGGAAATTGATGATGAAATCAAAATAGAAATAAATGACGATGATCTGCGTATCGATACTTTTCGCGCCGGCGGTAAAGGAGGGCAGCACGTAAATAAAACAGATTCCGCGGTTAGAATAACCCATTTGCCTACCGGTATAGTAGTTCAATGTCAGAATGAACGCTCGCAGCATAAAAATAAAGCGATGGCGATGAAATATTTAAAATCGAGGCTCTATGAGCGCGAATTACAGATAAAAAATGAAAAGTTAAGCGAGGAAAATAAATCCAAAAAAGACATTGCCTGGGGAAGCCAGATACGATCTTATATCCTGCATCCATACAAAATGGTAAAAGACCATCGGACGAACCTGGAAATCGGCGACGCGGGGAGAGTCATGGATGGCGATATTGATGAGTTCATTCAAGCTTATTTGATGGACATTTCAGGCCGAAACTTGCAATATGGTAAAAAATAAAATAACTATATTATTGATTATGAATAACGAATAACCCGGGAGAATTATTTGATGATAAAAAAGTATAAATATTCTTTTTACGTGTTAATATTTTTTGTTGCCATAGTTATTTCCGCGTGCGCGACAAATCAATCTGTTGTTAATAAAAGAGACACATCGGGAGAATCTGCTCAAATAATTAAGCAGTCGGAAACAGGCACGGAAACAGGTGAAAATATCGCAAGTAGCAAGCGTAACGCAGATGATGCTGCCCAAAAAATATCAGCGGTTAGATCGTCGGCCGATAATGGTGATTCATCTCAGGAAAAATTATCTGAAGAACAGGAAATGATGGAGAAGATACTCGCCTTATTGGAAGAAGCGGATGATTGCTGGGACAGAGGTGAAATTGATAATACGATAAACACTTTAGATAAAGCGTACGCGATATTATTGGATGCAAACGGAAACGCCGAAGTTCCCCGCCAGAAAGATGACCTTCGTCTTTTAATTTCGAAGAGAATATTGGCAGTATATTCCGCTCAGCAATCCATTACCAGGGGGAAAGCCGGCGAAATACCGATAAAATTAAATGACGCGATTGAAAAAGAAAAGATT
>JBFYYA010000009.1:0-3158 GCA_041310245.1 Syntrophaceae bacterium
AACGAGCAGTAAGCCTCAATTGGTCTGGCTTCCCCGCCCAGCAATTCATAAACAGGTTTTCCCTTCGCCTTGCCCATAATGTCCCAACAGGCGGGTTCTATCCAGTAGTTGAGCCAACCCAGAAAACCGGCCTGCTTGAGCAGGCTTTGCATGCGGTCAATATCCATGGGATCAGCGCCGATGATGTAGCCGCCCAGGAGATCTCCCAAACCCTGCCTTTCTTCACCCATTGCGGAACCCGCCGACCAGCCTTCAATGCCTTCGTCCGTAACTAATCTAACCAGAGTAAAGCGGTTATGTGTCTGAGGATAACCCGGTATCCAGGTAGGCCAAAAGGTATGTTTAAGCGGGATATGTACGTGGTAAAGTTCAATCTCTGTTATTTTCATGGCGCGCCCTCCTTAATAATTTTCCTTTGAACTATTGCTCTTAAAAAGCATACAATGAAGTATTGCCTTCCGCTGACGAACTATAGAAATAACGAACTATCATGTCAATTAAATATTATACGAAAATTTAAGGTGATGACCGGACTTTTCATCCTTACCTTTTCTTTGCTTTTTTAACAAAATTATGCAAAGCACTTGTCGAAATTTCATTTTTACAAAAAAACTGTATGGGTTATTTTAAGAAAACCTCACTAAATAAAAAGACCCAGTATACTGATAACCCCAAGATTGCCATCATCGGCATGGGCGCTATGGGCAAAGGGCTTTTCTATCAATCCCGTATAACACCGGGCATTGAATGTTTGGCTATTTCCGACATTAAACTCGAACGGGCAATCTCCTGCGCCCAATGGTTAAAGAGCGATTACCGCGTCGCCCGTAACAGGGATGAAGCCGAAAGCGTCATTGGCAATGGAATGTTGGCCATTTGCGAAGACGGAAATATCGTCGCCGGATGCGCCGGTATTGACGTGGTTGTCGAAGCTTCCAGTTCAATTGTTGAGGCGGGAATTTTTTGTGTAACGGCCCTGGAACATCGTAAACATCTGATTATGATGAATGCCGAGGCCGATCTAATCTTCGGCCCATATTTATTGCACCTGGCACAGAAACATGAAGTCGTTTACACAAGCTGTGACGGCGATCAGCACGGCGTTATAAAGCATCTTATCGATGATTTGAAGTTTTGGGGTTTTGAACTGGTAATGGCCGGGAATATCAAGGGATTTCTGGATCGTTATTCTAATCCCACAAAAATAATACCGGAAGCCGATGCGCGCAATCTCGATTATAAGATGGCCACGGCCTATACCGACGGCACCAAGCTCTGCATCGAGATGGCGTTATTGGCCAACGCCCTCGGCCTTTGCACAAACATACCCGGCATGCAGGGGCCGCGCGCCGATTACGTGCAAGATGTCTTCGGCCTTTTTGATTTTGCCTATCTGTGGAAAAGCAAAACACCCTTTGTTGATTATGTCCTCGGTGCCGAGCCGGGCGGAGGAGTTTTTGCCATCGGGTATTGTGATAATGGCTACCAAAGATCAATGCTCTCGTATTATAAAATGGGACAAGGTCCCTTCTATCTTTTTTACCGTCCTTATCACTTATGCCATGTCGAAGCGATGTCCGGCATTATGTCCGCGGTTAAAAACAAGCAATCCTTGCTTCAGCCCGATTATGGATTCCGGACAAATGTTTATGCTTATGCGAAGCGTGATCTGGGCAGCAAAACGGTTCTTGACGGTATCGGCGGTTACGATTGTTATGGACTCATCGAAAACTACGATGCGGACAATAAAAATCCGCCCTTGCCTATCTGCCTGGCAGAAGGAGTTACCCTGAAACGCGATATCCGAAAAGACGAAAAAATCTATATGTGTGATATTGATAACAAACAAAACCGATTTGACTTTTCCGCTTATTTCAAGGCGCTGGAATTATCCAAGAAGATAAAATTATGAAACTGGGAATAACAGTTGTATATATAGTGAGCTCGGATAACTCAGCTTTGCTTGATTTACATCTTGCACAGATTAAGAAGCACACCAGTACGCCTTACACAATTTACGCCGGAGTCAACAGGCTTTTGCCTGAATTCCGCAAGCGACTAGAAAACCATCCGCATGTAAAAATCTGCCCCTGCCCGGAAACGCAATTGCGCAGCGTCGATGAACATGCTTTTTACCTCGAACATCTTACAAAATACGCGATAGAAGATGGCGCCACGTACATTGTCACCTTGCATCTTGACTCCTTTCCCGTTTGCCCAGATTGGGATACGGAGCTTGCCGTAAAACTTACCGGTTCATGCTCATTTATTACGCTGGAAGGCATTAATACCGCCTGTCTGTTTTTTCACCGCGATTTTTATTTAAAATACAAACCTTCTTTTCTTATTCCTGATGATAAACGTTCCGGTAAAGAATACTGGCAATTTCAAAAAATATATGACGTAAATCCGCATTCCGGTGTGGGCTTTGCCTTTAGTGCTTATCTGAACGGGCTGACCTGGTATTGCCTGAAAGAATCAGTAAAGGACAAAGAAAAAGCAAAAACATATGATGATATGATTTTCCACCTTGAAGGCGTTGTTCATTTGGAAGATGTAAATATCGGTAAAGGGACCAAAACAATAAGCGGTTCCTTTTTCAACAAGCTGGTCGATTTTTTAAAATTATTCGCTCCCCGAAAAACCCGCGAATATTTAAGAAAAATGAATTTTCTATCTGTTAATAATTATATAGACGAACCAAGAATAACATTGGAAAAAGCAATGCTGCAAAAACGAAAACATAAATTACTCGCCGACCCGGAATTATATCTGAACAACTTGAAAAAAAATTAACAGTAGCATTGACAAGTTTTTTAAAAAAACACGATAAATATCTTTACACCAAAGCAGGCGGGTGCCTTAAACCCGCCTGCTTTGGGAAATACTCTTTAATTCTTTTATTCAATATTGGCACTGACCACAGAGGCCATCTGCATCATGTCGATGGTTTCGCCTTCTTTCAAAGTGGTTAAATCCGTGAGCTTGCCGGTTTTGCTGGTGACTTTGGTGTTATTGAATATCTTGATTAGTTTCGCGTCGGCAACAATAAATTTCCCCGCGTTTTCTGGTTTACCGTTTTGCGTTTTCGCCTGCAAGCCGTTCGCTTTAATGTAATCCCAAAGCTTCTTGGTTATCTCGGTGCGAGGAAGCGAGCC
>JBFYYA010000010.1:0-3351 GCA_041310245.1 Syntrophaceae bacterium
GAAGAAAAGGTCCTGCATGTTGTTCGCGTAGATATGCGGCTTGCCGCCGGCATCGCGTAAAATCTCCACGCGCTCCTTAAGCCCTGCCACCTTCAGTTCACCTTTAACCTGTGGCTGGGGACGGATTTTGTAGTAAGCACAACCGCCCAATGTATTCACTGCGATCAGCGTGAAGAGGACGATTACTGCACCTTTAAAAACCTTACCTTTTTTTCCCGTTGCCATATTTCCCATCCTTTCCGCGCCCGAATAAAAAACTACAGACGCATAAATCTTTATCATCTCTAAATTAGCGAAAGTCAATAAAAGGATTTTTGAATTTATTTTTCTCAATACTGCCGGTCACTGAAAAAAAATGTTGCTTTCAGCGTAAAAAACTTTAATAATCCATCCAGAAGGTATCTTCCCGCTCAAAGAGTTATCAAGAACTGTTGTCGGTCACAATCTTGTAATTCCTTGACGTGAAAACGCGCAGATCAATATACGGGAAATCATTATGGCAAAAGTCAAAGACATTAAAAAATCTTTCGGCCAGGGAATAAGGGCGTATCGTGAAGAAAGAAAGATGACCATCAAAGACCTGGCGCATGAAACCGGATATCCCGCCAACCTTCTGGAAAAAGTGGAAAAAGATGAAATCACCCCGCCAGTGGCGCTTGTGCTACAGTTAAGCCGCACACTCAAGGTGGATGTGGGAGCGCTTGATGACGACAAAAAATCTTCATCCCGGGTAAAAAGCCAGAAAAAGCGCGCGGGCGCTTACGCCTACACGCAGCTTACCAAATCTGGTTCGGATAAACATCTCGGCGCGTACCGTGTAACCATCGAACCGAAAACAGCGCATGAAGGCGTTGAATATCATCATGACGGCGAAGAATTTATCTATGTGTTAAAAGGCCGGCTTTCCATAACGGTAGGCAAAAACAACAGTGTTTTGGAACGAGGAGAGTGCATTCATTTTAATTCAGCGCTGCATCACGCGCTCAGCAATCCTTCTGACGAAAAAGCGGAACTGCTAGTAGTTCTGTATATTCCCTGAGAACGATATCTATGGCATTTGAACTCTCCAGCGAACAGGAAATGATCAGGCTCATGGCGCAAGACTTTGCCAAAAAAGAGCTTGAGCCAAAGGCAGCCGAATGGGACAGGCAGGGCATGTTTCCCATGGACGCGGTAAAAAAGATGGGCGAGCTTGGCCTTTTGGGCATGATGGTGCCGCAGGAGCTTGGCGGCTCGGGAGCCGGCGCAGTGGCCTATTGTCTGGCGCTGCAGGAGATTGCTTTCTCATGCGCGTCAAGCGCGGTCACCATGTCTGTTGCCAACCTGTCTTCGGAACCTCTGCTTAAATTCGGCACCAAAGAACAAAAAGAAAAATGGCTGACCGGATTGGCGGCTGGCTCCCTTCTGGGGGCTTTCGCCTTGACGGAGCCGGGTGCCGGTTCCGACCCCGGCTCAATGACAACCACAGCCGTATTAAAAAAAGATAAATACGTACTAAATGGCTCAAAAGTCTTTATCACGCACGGCCAACAAGCCGATTTAATTAATCTCATCGCCCGCACCGGCCAGGAAAAGGGAAGCCGGGGCCTTTCCGCCTTTCTCGTGGAAAAGGGAACGCCCGGTTTTAAAATAGGAACAAAAGAGGAAAAGATGGGGCTGAGAGCCTCTAATACCGTGGAGCTTGTTTTTGAAGACTGTGAAATCCCGATGAAAAATCTTCTGGGCAATCCCGGTGAAGGTTTCAAGGTGGCCATGCTCGCGCTCGACAGCGGCAGAATCGGCATTGCCTCCCAGGCAGTGGGAATCGCCCGGGCCTGCCTGAACGAAGCAATCTCTTACACAAAAGAAAGGCGACAGTTCGGAAAATCCATCAATTCGTTTCAGGCAATACAGTTTATGATCGCGGATGCCGCGACTCAAATCGAAGCGGCTTCATGGCTGACGCTGGCCGCGGCTGATCGCAAAGACAGAGGGCTGAAATTTACCAAAGAAGCCTCAATGGCAAAATTGTTCGCTTCAGAAACAGCCAATGCGGTTTCTTACATGGCGCTTCAGGTACACGGCGGCTACGGATATACGAAGGACTACAAGGTAGAACGTTTGTTTCGGGACGCGCGCGCCACAACATTATATGAAGGCACTTCAGAAATTCAGCGCATTGTCATCGCCAGAGAAATTATCAATGAATAAATTATTTCAGAAAAATCAAGAACGGCAGTAGGGGAACATGAAAATTTTAATTTTAAACGGAAATCCATCCGAAAAAGGCAAAGAAATTGACGGATACATTGAGCGGCTCGCCGGCGAAATAAAAAATGCCGGACACTCTGTTCAGGTTTTCACTTTGCGGGACATGAAAATCAATTCTTGCGTCGGCTGCTTCAACTGTTGGGTCAAAACCCCGGGGCTGTGCAGCATCAAGGACGACGCCAGAGAGGTAGCAAGAAATTATATCGCGGCAGACCATGTCATCTTCTGCTCGCCGCTGATTATGGGTTTTGTGAGCTCGCTTCTGAAAAATACCATGGATAGAAATCTTCCTTTGATTCATCCTCATCTCGAGGATTTGGACGGAGAAATTCATCATAAAAAACGCTACGAAAAATATCCGGTAATTTCTTTTCTGCTGGAAAAAGAAACCGGCACTGACGATGAAGATATCGCCATCGCCACAGATATCTTTGGCAGGCAAGCCATCAACGTGCGGACAAAACTTGGTTTTGTCCGTTTGACTCAATCACCCGTTGAGGAGGTGCTCCATGCAATTGACATTCATTAACGGTTCCCCGCGGCCGGCAAAAAGCAACACCGGCAGGCTGATGGAGCATTTTATCAGGGGATTTTTGGAAACCGCCGGCAATAGATGCGAGACGGAATTTCTGGCCAGACACAGAAAAAACCTCAATGCGCTTACGGAAAAATTCGCCTCGTCCGAAAACGTGATTATCGGCTTTCCCCTCTATGTGGACGCGATGCCGGGAAGCGTTAAGGAATTCATTGAAGCGCTGGAGCCGCTTGCCGGCAGCAAACAACTTCCGGCGCTGGGGTTTGTTTCTCAGTGCGGGTTTGCCGAAACCGCGCATCTGCGCTTTGTGGGCAGGTATTGCGAAAAAATTGCGCGCCGGCTCGGCTGCCGCCCCCTGGGCAGCATTCTGAAAGGCGGCTGCGAGGGTCTTGATGTTCAGCCGGATTTCCTTACCGCCAAATACTACTTGGCGTTCCATGCCATCGGCCTTCACTTCGGCAAGACGGGCAAATTTGACGAAACCCTTCTTAAAAAACTAGCCCACCCAGAACACCTGAAAGTGGAAAATATGCTTCAGCTCGTTCCCTTTATCAACCAGGGGTTAT
>JBFYYA010000011.1:0-3440 GCA_041310245.1 Syntrophaceae bacterium
TTTTTAAATCATGTCACTGTTATCAAGGGAGACGCAGCCGATCGTGATCTGCTCAGGGAAGAAAACGCGGGAGATATGGATTTGCTCATTGCCCTGACCGGCGACGAGGAAAGCAATGTCCTCATCTCTCTTTTAGCAAAAGAAATGGGAACAAAACGCACCATCACCCGTGTCAGCAAACTCAGCTATATGCACATCGTCTCTGTTATCGGACTGGACACGGTCATCAATCCCCGCATGTCGGCGGTGCGCGCGATTCTTCAATACCTGCGCCACGGCAGAATTATTTCTGTTTCGCCGTTAAGAGAAGAACAGGCTGAAGCCATTGAAGCCGAAGCGATGGAAACCTCGGACATTGTCAACACGCCGCTTGCCGAAGTGAATTTTCCCGCCGGTGCGATTCTGGGCGCGATAGTGCGCAACGGCGAAATCATCATCCCCCGCGGAGACACTATTGTAAAACCGCATGACCGCTTGATAATTTTCGCTCTGCAGGACGTTTGCAACCAGCTGGAGTGCCTCTTAACCGTGAAGCTGGAGTACTTCTGATGAACGCCCGCCTTATTGCCTATATGATGGCCGTTTTGGTCTTCTGTCTGGGCGTATCTATGTTTATCCCGCTTGCGGCAGCCCTTTATTACAGCGACGGCAGCGCCCCGGCATTTTTGATTTCCATCGCTATAACATGCGCTTTGGGCGCTTGTGTTTTTCTGATCACCCGCCGCCGGCAGAATTTATATCTTAACCACCGCGACGGGATGGCGATTGTCACGCTGGGATGGCTCATTGCCGGCTTAATAGCGACCTTGCCTTATCTTATCTCCGGCGCTATTCCTGATTTCACCAACGCCTATTTTGAATCCATGTCCGGATTTACCACAACCGGCGCCAGCATTCTGCAAGATATTGAAGCACTGCCGGAAGGGATTATCCTGTGGCGCGCCCAGACGCAATGGCTGGGCGGTATGGGCATCATTGTTTTAGCCATCGCCATCCTGCCGTTTCTGGGAATCGGGGGAATGGAACTTTATAAAGCGGAAATACCCAGCCCCGTGGTGGATAAGCTCACTCCCCGGATTGCCGAAACGGCCAAAGCGCTGTGGAAAATTTATATTTTTCTCACCGTATTTCAGATTCTCCTGCTGCTTATCGGGAAAATGTCTCTCTACGACGCAATCTGCCACGCTTTCGCCACCTTGCCTACGGGTGGCTTTTCTCCCAAAAACGCCAGCGTTGGTCATTATCAGAGCGCCTATATCGATATTGTCATTTTGATTTTCATGTTTCTGGCGGGAATTAACTTTTCGCTTCATTACAAACTGGTGCACGGAAAAATCAAAAGATTTTTCCTTGATCCGGAATTCCGCGTTTACTTATGCATCATCGTCGCTTTTATTTTTCTGGTCTTCACCGACGTTTACGGTTCGATTTATCCTAAAATACAAGACGCGCTGCGCTACGCTTCGTTCCAGGTGGTTTCCATTCTCACTACAACAGGTTTTGTCACGGCAGATTTTGAAAATTGGCCGGCTCTTTCTCAGGTGATTTTGTTCATCAGCATGTTTTTGGGCGGTATGGCCGGCTCAACCGGCGGGGGCATCAAGATTATGCGCATTATTTTGCTTATCAAGCACAGCTACCTCGAAATTTTCCGGATTATTCACCCGCATGCCACAACAATGGTCAAGCTGGGCGGCGTGCCTGTTTCCCAGACAATCATGCGCAGCATCTGGGGATTTTTTCTTCTCTTCATGGGGATTTATATTGTGGGTGTGATTATTCTGGCCGCCTTGGGGCTAGATATGATTACCGCTCTTACCGCGATGGCCAGTTGCCTGGGCAATGTGGGGCCTGGTTTTGGCAGCGTGGGGCCGATGGATAACTACGCCGCGATTCCCGCCGCGGGCAAGTGGCTTTTAAGTTTCGGTATGCTGCTGGGGCGTCTGGAAATTTACACGATTATCGTTTTTTTGATACCGGCGTTTTGGCGTAAATAAAATTTATTTAGGTCATTTCCCGATACAAAAACCCGGAAAAAATCTTATCCGGAACTTCATCGTTATTTTTTCCGTTAACTAAAATAATCCGGCAGCCATACCCGCGCCGACCAAAATCAGCATTACTCCCACAATCATTTGAATCGCTTGCATCGTAATTTTTTTTATCAACCGCGCTCCGATAAAAGAGCCGATAAACGCGGCAATAACCGCAGCGATAATGATGCCGCTCATCACCTCCAGTTGTTGTAATTTCATCGTGTAAAAACTCAGCCCGTAAACCAATAACCGCGCCGCGTCCACAATAACCGCCGCCATCGTGCCTGTACCGATAAAAGCTTCTTTCGACAAACCTGCTTTTATCAAAAAGGCTGAGCGTAGCGCGCCCTGGAGACCGGACAGGCCGCCGAAAAATCCCGACAGCAGGCCGCCTAGGGGCAAATATTTGCGGCTAAAAGCAATATTGCGGAGCCCAGGCAGAAGATCCCAAAAAGCAAAACCGATAATCAGCACGCCGACGACAAGCCGGATGAAATGGATTTCGTATTCCTTTTCGCCCAAATGATAAGAAGCCAATGGCTCAATTTCAGTAAGAAAATTCAGTAAAAACGCGCCGAGCATCGCCGCAATTGCTGCGGGCACAGCAAATTTAACGACTACCCGCCAATCCGCTTTTCTTCCGACCAGCGCTGCCTTAAAAATGTTATTGGCCAGATGCACCACGGCCGTGGCGGCAATCGCCACAGGCAAAGGAAAAAACAAGGCATAAGCCGGCATGAGCAAAGTACCCAACCCGAAACCGGAAAACAATGTGAGTGACGATACAAACAAGGCCACCATACAAATGATAAAATAATCCATCTTGTGTGCACCCTATAACAAAGTTAACCTTCCAATATTTACGAAAAAAATTTTCAGCAACTCATTTCCCGATACAAAACCCGGAAAAAATCTTATCCAAGACTTCATCGTTAATCTTTTTACCGGTAATCTCATCGAAATTACACACCGCCTCACGCAGTTCAAAAGCGGGGATTTCCGGAGATTCACCGCGCGCTATCGCCTCTTTTGCCGCCACGATATTCTTTTGCGCTTTTTCGAGTGACTGCTTGTGGCGCAAATTAGTAATCATCACCGCTTGCGTATCTGGCCTACGCTGCGCGCCGCAGGAATCAATAACCGCCTTTTTTAATTCCGTGAGCCCCACGCCGAACTTGGCGGAAATCTTAATAATTTTTTTCTCCGGCGCAATCACCTGAACAGTTTTCTTTACATCCCATGCACCAGGCAAATCGCTTTTATTGATGGCGATAACTGTATTTGCGTTTTTATTTCTCGATATAATCTCTTCGTCTTCAGGTGAAAGCGGGGTACTGCCGTCTAAAACAATCAGCGCCAGATCGGCATTGGCCAGGTTTTCCCATACCAGGCTTATTCCTTCTT
>JBFYYA010000012.1:0-9358 GCA_041310245.1 Syntrophaceae bacterium
CGAATGTCACCTGTTCCGGCAATTTTACCGTAGGCGGGTCAACCGTAACGCTTGGCGGTACTTGTGCCATTACCGGCGCATTATCACGCACCAGCGGGTCATTGACGCTTTCTAGCGGTACGACCACGGTCAGAGGTGGGTTTAGCGGCACATTCACGCATAATAGCGGTACGGTGGTGCTGTACGATACGCAGACGGTCAATACGGGGTCGAGCTTTAACAACCTTACGTTAAGCGCGCCTGATTCCACGGAACGCACAATAACCTTAAGCGCAGACGTGACGGTAACGGGTACTATGTTATGCAGTAGAATCACCACATTAACCGGAAGCAACTTATATTTACAGGGGCATATTACAGGAGTAAGTGCGACATATTTCGGTGGCACAACTGCGATCACTATTAACGGTGGCGCAAATCAGACGTGGACTGGAAACGGCGGTGGCATATCAACAAGCGATCTAACCATAAACAAAAGTGGAGGAACATTAACACTGGTTGGAACATGTATATATCAAAACGGGACGTTTACCTATACAGCTGGCACAGTTGATACAACAACTGGTACAAGTAAGCTAAAAATTGGATCTGGTTTTGGTGCTGTAAACACAACTTTAAATTTAGACGGGATTGATTGGTACGATGTAGAATTTAGAACTGGAGGTGGAACTACTACTTTATCAAGTGATTTAAGTGTAGACGGTACGCTTTCTGTAATGTCAAGTGGTGTTGTAAACAGCAATGAAATATATTTAAGCGGGTCATTGACAATGGCTCCAAGCGGTGGAGAAATCAGCACAGGCTCAACCGTAAAGCTTATCTTTGATGGAACAGGGACGTGGTCTGGGGCGAGTGCGGTGCGTTGCAATGTAGACATAAATACAACAGGAACTTTGACTTTGTCTGGAACCATTACCAAAAACACAAATAGTCTTGTGTATATTGCAGGTACAGTAGTCACAACAGGAAGCAAATTGCAATCATACGGTACTGTTTCACTTGATTTAGACGGAGTAATTTTAAATGACTTTAATGTTTATGGCACTACGACATTATTAAGCAATTTAGATGTAGACGGCGATTTTATTATGACTGGGACAGCAGCTTCGTCTGCTTTAAACGGTTTTCAGATGAATGTTGCTGGTGATATAACTTTTGGATCATCTGGATATATAGCAAGTGCAAGCACCACACAAATAGTCTACGATGGGACAGGGACGTGGTCAAGTGCAGGGGGTGCTAAATTAGGTGCTCCTCTTGAAATAAATACCTTAGGCACACTGACTATTTCTGGCAATGTGTATTATGACAATACCTTTATTTATACTGCCGGCACAGTCGTTACCACTGGAAGCACACTAAATCTTACTGGCACTACTTCGCTTGATTCTGACGGCATATCATGGAATAACGTGAGCGTAAATACAGGTGTAATTACCCTTGCCGGTGCACTGGACGTAAACGGCAATTTAACAATCGGCAGTAAGCTTACCACTTCGGGGAATCAGATAAACTGCGGTGGAAACTTCATTAAGGAATTAGGCGGTACTTTTACCCACGGCGACGGAATAGTAAGTTTTGATACAGCTGGCACGACAAGTATCGTTTCTGGTGACTGCACATTTTACAAGCTTAATTGTCATACCCCGCTCAAAACAATCAGCTTTCAATCAGGAAATACGCAGACAATTACAAACACGTTAAGCATGGACGGCGTTTCAAGAACTACAAAAATTATACTTGGACGAAATGGCGGGTCTGGAACAGATCGCTGGACTTTTGACGTAAGCGGCGGTGCGCAGACGGTTCATCATGTAAACGTGGCAAATTCAAATGCGTCGTCAAATGATATTACCGCGCTTGAATCTAAAAACAGCGGGAATAATGACACGAATGAATTAACACCGCATTGGATTATCAGCGGCTCTGGCGGTCAAGTCATTATGTGTGAATAAATAGGAGTGTGAGCAATGGCAAATACAGCGTTAAGCACATTATATGCAAATGCCTTAAGCATGGCAGACCATCCAAGCGCGGATACTACCGCGGTTACCAAAATGAAATTGTTTATTAACCAGACCTTGCAGGAATTATATTCCGGGCCCGGCAGAAGGTGCCTTGAGGATAACGGCTCTGTTGCCACGGTTGCAAATCAAGAATACGTTGAGCTTTCAAATATAACGCTTGTGCGCAATACGGGGACAAGCTATTCAGTAGATGAAATTTCCCGCGTATATCAAACCACGGATGATATTACCCTTGAGCGGTGGAGTATGCAGAAATACAGAACAATGGCACCGGATGTAAGCTCATATACTGGCAATCCCATTGCGTACGCCCGCTGGCGCGACCGGCTTTACCTCTACCCGCGCCCAACTTCGGCAATTACCCTCTACCTTGACGTATGGGTAAGCGCAATACCGCTTACATTAGACGCGGACATGTCTCTTATCTTGCCAAAATACGACGAAGCAATCCTTTCCGGCGCGGTATACCGCTGGTACACGTTCATTGAGCCGGGCGAAAGCACAAAGATATCTGTAATGAAGGGTAAATACGATGAGTTAAAAGCCATATTTGAGCGCGACATGGAAAAACAGCCGGACAATATCCCGGTGGTCGGGTGTCATGGCGAATATGGAAGCTATGGCGATTTCTGGCGCGCGATCACCAAAAGACCGTGGGGGACTACCTAATATGATTGCAAAAAAGACATGGCTTGCGCTTATATCCATTTACATTATGCTGATACCGTGTTTTTTCTATCAGGCGGCAAATCTGCGCACCGTGCAAGAAGGTGCGTTTCAAATGGCTACCATTACCCTCATATTCTTATCTTTTTGCGTTACAGGTCAAAATAGAGCCTTTTCCGGGAACAAGTGGATTATTGCTTTTGGTGTATATTGCGTTGGAAGTATAATATACTATAATTTTATGGTAGGAACAACAAAACTTTTAAATATTTTTATATCTTTACTACTATATATAAGACTAACGCAAACATTAAACAAGAAAGATATAAAGCATATTTTTAAAGCAATCGCGGCAGTGTGCGTCATAAACCTTGCTTATATCCTCTCCCAAAAATTCTTAAACTTCGACCCCATATATCGCATGATGGGTCAAAAAGAATACCTCATTGAACCAGTAGGCTTTATGGGGTTACGCGCTCACATGGGCATTTACTTTGCCGTGTGCGCCCCGATACTGGCTTATTTTAGCCGGCTTTTGCCCGCAGTATGCCTATTCCCGCTCTATTTAAGCGTTTCTACGGCCGCAGTTGCCGCGTTCCCGTGCGCGCTTTTATTCGCTGAATGGTTCCGCCGAAGAATCTGGTGCGTGGCGTTGGCAGTCGTTTTGATTGCCGGCGGCGCGTGGTATGTCGTAAAGGTTGATAATCCAATGGGTATGCAGACCACACGGGTTACTATGTGGCAAGATACGCTTAAAATGGCTATGATTAAGCCGCTGACCGGCTGGGGCATTGACTCATTCCGCTGTACTTGGAACGACGCAAATCATCCGCAAAAAGGCAAAAATTACGCGTTTTTTAGGGTCAACAATGACACGCTAAAAGACAAAAACATGATTTTATCTGACGATCAGGTTGTTAAGCGCGAAATAATAGACAGTCCAAAGGACTTTTGGGATAATCCGCATTGCGAATACTTGCAGGTAATATATGAGCTTGGCATACCGGGATTTATTATATTGCTCATGGTCTTATCCCACATGATCGTACGCTTTCGGCGTGCGTTCAAGTCAAAGGAACTTATTGCGGTATCAGGCGCAATAATAGGGTTTTTGGTTGCTTCAACGACGCAGTTCCCGTTTCACGTTGCCCGAATCGGGTATCTATTCCCAATACTTATGGCTTTATTCGTAATTGCTTCTTCTGATGATGATAATGAAGAAAAAGAGGTTGCGTATGACCGCTAAAACAGAGTTTCCTATAAATGGACTTAACTTGATTGCACCGCCGCATGAATTGCGCGAGGGGCAGGTCATTAAGTCTCAAAACATGATTCCTTCTTTCGGGAAGATTGAAAAGGTAAAGGGTACTACAAAATACAACGGCACCACGCTTGGCACAAAGCCGGTTACATGGGAATACCGGTATTATGGGCGCAGGGCAGACAATACAGAGATTAAAAAGATATTTTGCTATTATGACGGCGCGATCTATGTAGGTGATGATGTTACAGGTGCCATGACAAGCGTGGCAAGCGGATTTACCAAAGGAACTTACCCCTTATCAGAAGTCATGCAGGTATCCGGCAATGCCGTGTTGTATTTCTTTAACGACGGGGAAGATGTGCCGTATACCTATAACGGCAATGACGGCAATGTATGGGAAAAATCCTCCACAACGCTTAAGCCGGTCATGGGCGTATCGTGGCTTGACAGGCTCTGGGTATTTGAGAAAAATTCCTCTATTTTATTGTATTCTAAAACACTTTATCCGGAAGATTTCACTGACAGCACGGACGCGGGCGAAATACAGGTTGGCATATCCAAAAAAGAGATTATTACCGGGCTTGTACGTTACCAAGACACGCTTTTTATCTTTACCGACAGGCGCATTTATAACATCGAAGGGCGTACCCCGTCAACGTTTCAATTGCGAGAAGTCCATGCTTCTTTGGGATGTAGCTCTAAACTTTCTATTGTAAACCTTGAAGATTCTTTTGTGTTTTTGGGAAGCGACCATGAACTTTACAAATCAAGCGGGTATGAATCAAACACCGTAAACATCACACAAGAAATAATGTTTTCTAATCTGATAAATCCCAACAAAGCAAACCTTGTCGTATGTGGCTACCATAAGCATTTCTTGCGGGTATCATACGAGCCATTTTCTCAAGAGGTTACCAATACTTATAATTCATGGGAAATAGTGGCCAATATGCTTGACCCAAATGAGCGCGGCTTGCCGAAATGGGGACAGACAAACGGTGCGAATATATCCTGCTATTCCGTCTGGGACAGATTCGGTGACCGGAATTACCTTGTAACTGGACGCTCGGATACCGGGCTTTTAATGTACCACGAAAGAACGAATAACTGGGACGGCCGCGCAATTGAAGTCATTTTGCGCACAAGAGATATCGTGTTCTCGCTTGCGGAAAATGCGCGCATTAAAGACATATACATTCATGGGAAAACAAACGGCGTGAATACCTTTGAATTGAGAACGTACCTTGACGGACGCACAGGCACCAACAGCTCAAATGATTTTACGCAAGAAGGCGAAGTGTACCATTTCGGAGCAATAAATATCCCGAATCAGGTGCGCTTTGGGGAACGGATAATACCCGGCATTGATTACTCAAAAGGACAAAGCATATCGTTTGAAATATACAACAACAGCGTTGATAAGGTCATGGAATTATACTCGTTTACGTTTAACGCGTATGTACGCGAAAAGAAGCTTGGTCAAAAAGTAGCGGGGTAACTATGAACCAGCAAATCGTTGCGGCAATCATTGGAATATCAGGTATGCTTTTCGTCATTTTGATGATGCTTTATGAAATAAAAAAGGATAAAAAAAATGCCGAGTCTAGAAAATAACTGGCTTGTATTCTTTTTTATGTTCCTTGCAATGGGCGCAATAATTGTGCTTTGCGTGTATAAAGCAATGGGTGAATAAATAACTTTATAGATTAGGAAGATTACTTTTAAGATCGGAAAGATTAGATTCACCACGGGAGACTTTAGAATGAAAAGCAAGATGTTCACCATTACTGTTAAAAACATAAAGGTTTTCAGGAGAATTATTCAATTTGTCTCCGTCTATATGATGAATAATTTCATGTTCAAATATAGATCGTTTAAGATGTTTTTCGCAAACAACTCTATGTTCTTGAACGTAATTTTTTCTACTCTGCTTACCCGCAAAAGGATGATCTGGCATATAAATAAATCTATAACCGCATTCTATTCTTATTTTGCTTTTATTTATTTTTCCATTTGCATAACATTCCCCAGAACAATATTTTCTAGATTTACTCAGATGATGAATAAATTCTTTTTTGCATACAATACAAGTATTCAAAAGTCTTTTTTTGGGTCGCGTCTTTCCCATGTGCGATTCAGACAATTTTCTCTTGTGTTCTTCACTCAACGATTTTCCTTTGTTCCACGCAGTATCACCTTTTTTTATTCCGCAATTAAGCGATATCCCTATTCTGGATTTATGGAAACATTCAGAAGAACAACATTTTTGCTTTCCAACAAGATACGGAAATACATAAAATTGCTTTCCGCATATTTTACAAGACTCGTATATGCCTTTTTTATCTCTTATAGATCCGCTTTTTCCTTTCCAATAACATTTCTTAGAGCAGTATTTTCCGCGACCTTCATCAATACGATTTTGAGTAGTAGAAAATTTTGTATTGCAGACGGAACAGGATTTAATGATATCCATAATTTCTCCTTTTTTAAAAACTGTTCAATAGAATTTATTCTTAATTATAGAAAATCAATCAGGAGGTGTCAATTGAAAAAAATAGCGTTTAGCGTTTTAAGTATTTTATTGACTACAAATGCGTATTGTGCTATTATAAGTTATGACAATGTAGTAAGCGCGAACGATGTAAATTGCGGGTGGCTCAACGGACAAAAGAACACCATATACACGGAATTTAACGGCTCTATTGACTCCGACAACATCAAGAACGATTCCCTCACCGAAGCCGACTTTGCAGATTCTGCGAATCCCGTCGTACGAGATTATGAGTTCTTGGGAAATTTCACGTACACCGGCCATTTACCCGCAACAAGCGCAAACCTGACAAGCGATATATCCGCAGGCACAAGCTATGTGAACGGCTACCGTAACGTGACCAGCGCGACAAGCACGACATACACCGCAAGCAAAGACACATGGGTTTATATTGACCAAAATGGGGTGTTCCAATATGTCGAGGTCGCAGTGGGTGCCGCACAGCCCACCACACCGACAAATTCATTGCTTCTTGCGCAGGTAACTACTTCCGGCGCGGCAATTACCACGGTGACCGACAAACGCCAGCTTACCCCGCCAAATCTTCGTATCTATCAAAATTATGTGCAAGGGTGCGTGATAAGCTATGACACCGCGGACACTATTAAAATCAATGCCGGTGAGGTTGAGCTTGGCGCAGGGGCCGGAGTAGGCAAACGCCGCAATACAACGGCGACTTCGCTTGTATGGACAGACCTTGATACCGGGACAGAAGCAAACGGTCTTTACTTTGTCTGGGCGTATCCGGATTCAAGCAACACCACTGCATTTTTAGGCAAGATTTCTGTTTCTTCTACTGATGTGACCGGGGTTACAAACGAAAGATTGCTTGGATATTTTTATAACGATGAATCATTGAACATATCAGCCGACTGCGTGGGAAACTACAAGGGCGACGGCTCAAGCGCGCCCAATATCAATATGGTAACTGGAACAAGCACGGTAACCACGACATCAACAAGCCCCGTTCAAATCCCTGATATGGCGTTAAAATTTTATGCGTGCGGAACGCGTCCTATAACAATGAATTTTACCGCGCCATTTTATAAAGCAGATGGTCAAATAAATTTAACCATTTCAATGGACGGGGTAGAAATTGCAAAAGGCAGGACATATCATCATGACGGTTCAACTGGTTCCGAATTGACAATTATTCCGATTACCTTGCAATATACAGGAAAAGTAGGACAAGGATTGCATAATGTAAACGCAAAATGGTGGGTTGACACTGGAAGCGGTGGTCAATATGGAACAGCGGACGGCCCGCGCAGAATAACATTAAAAGAAGAATAAAAAAACACACACAAAGGAGATTTTACTATGAAAAATTATATCGGCATTTTTGTAATAAGCTTTCTTTTTGCAGTAACTTTTCAGAGCAGTGCATATTGCGGAATAGATTTAACAGAAAAACAGTTTAAATATATTGAATTGTTAGACAAAGAATTGCGCAAGAAATTTCCCGAATTTAAAGGGTTTAACGGGTCAAAAGAAGATATGCAAGGCATTGGGCTTTCTGATGAAACGTTAAAAGATGAAATTAAAAAAATAGATATTGATTCATTGCTTCCACAGCCAACAGACAAGAAAAAAACGATCAGAAAGTTTAAAGCTCTTGGATTTGATAAAGAAGATATGCGCGTTATGAAAATACTTAAGGACAATGAAGAAGACCCGACAGCAGGTGAATAATGTCGCTATCAAATAGAAACATCAGTATTGACAAGATATTGAACAATACTGAAAAACAAGTTCTTCGAGAGATATTGCAAAACGCACAAGACCGGCAATTGTCTTTACTGAATGCAGAGCCGGGAGAAAAAGATATTGATGAGCGCGAACTAAAAACGTATGTGTCCGGGGACAACAACAGACTATTCAGTAAACAAGACGGGTCTATTGTAAGCTTTTTAGGCACCATAGCAGATTCAACAGAAACAGGCGATGTGATGGTGTTTAAAGATATTACAGACGGAAGTTTAAAATATACTTATGTTGAATCTGGGCTTTTAAAAATATCGAGTACAAAACCATGAGCGTTATATCAACAACGATTGCAATTGATGAAGCATTGCTTTTATCGCTTATAAATTTAAGCACTGAAGTATCTGTTTCTCCGGCTGGAATTACATTCAATAAAAGCAGTCTTCCTTATTTTTTACAAGTAAAAGGACAAGGAACTGCAATATTGTTTTATGCGGATGCAACTGGTTCAAGCATTGCAATAGGAATAGGAACCGGAACACCTACTGCGTATCTTCATTTAAAAGCAGGTACGGCAACCGCAAAGACTGCACCGCTTAAATTGACTACAGGGGTGAATTTAACGACACCAGAAGACGGAGCGATAGAGTACGACGGAACATACTTATACTATACCGACAGTACGCCTACAAGGCGCGCTCTTGGGTTTAGGAATGAAACAATATCTATACAGACAGGCGCAACGTATACAGTCTTGGCAACGGATGACACGATCGTATGCAACCGGGCAAGCGCAATGACGGTTACCTTGCCGGCGGCGACTGGGTCGGGGAAAAAGTACACCATAAAAAATATCAATACAGGCGTGGTGACCATTGACGGTAATGCCGCGGAAACAATAGACGGGGACGCAACGCAGGACTTAAATCAATGGGATTGCGCGCAGATCATAGATTATGCGGCGGGAACGTGGGCAATTGTATAAGAGTGGGTCATAATGAGCAATTTTGCGGCAGTAAAGTTTAAAGATGAATCAGGCGTTGCGTACGGAATAAAACACGTTCAGAACAAGCCCCGCGTGTCCGCTATTCCGTACTTATACGATATTGCAGAAGGAAATGTATCTGGGCATACACCGTGGTCAAA
>JBFYYA010000013.1:0-2506 GCA_041310245.1 Syntrophaceae bacterium
CATTCTTATTCTCAACATGGCATCAATCACCGCTTCGTTACCGGTGCTGCAGGCGGACGAATTGGATGTTACCTGGTTACCCGCGCCGATCAGCCCGGAAATTCGCGCGCTGGTTCCGCTGCCCATTACCTGTTCAACAATACGGCTGCCCAGGCGCCGGACCTTGCCTTCGTTAATCTGCGGAACAACCATTGTGGCAATGGTATCCATGCCGCCGATGCCGGAGCCGGCAATAACACCCGTATCCCAATCTACTTTATCGTCGCCATCATCGAGCAGACCAAATCCCGCATCTTTCCAGGCATCCACTGCCGCCACAGAAGCAAAACCAATATTATCATTTATAGACATGAGCTTTTCGCGGTCGAAATAGCTTCTACGAATTTCTTCAAAATTTTCCGGCACGCCGGCAATCTGACAACCAAAGCTCAGTTCCTGCAGACGGGGAATAAAACGTACCCCGGAGCGCCCTTCTCTAAGCGCCTGTTCAAAATTTTCTAATCCATGGGCGTTGGGTGCGGCAACCCCCATTCCTGTAATGACAACACGTTTATTCATTGATTAACTACCACCCCCGTAAGCGTTCCAAAACAAACCACCTCACCGTTTTCTCTTTCCATCGTTGTTTCCACTTTCAAAACTCCCTTGCGGAAATATTTTTTTTTGCCTTTCACAATTATTCTTTCACCCGGATCCACAATACCTTTGAATTCAACACCGTCAACCGACGAAAACAGGCTGAGCGCTTTTTCCATTTCTGCTGGCCGCATTTGTTTCTGACACGCCATGAGATAAATTCCAAAAGCGGCCGCTCCAATTTGAGCCATCGTTTCAATCAAAATTACGCCCGGCGTAATCGGACGATCGGGAAAATGTCCCTGGTAAAAAAATTCGTTTTCCTTAAAACGGTAAGCACCGCTGATATTTTCTTCGTCAAGACTTATAATTTCATCGATAAAGCGAAACGGCGCTTGCTGTGGCACAAGCGAAACGATTTCTTTTTTCAGTTCTTCATTAACCTCCATAAATTCCTCCGTTAACGTGAATGACTGTTCCAGTGATGTAACTTGCCCTAGTCGCCAAAAACGCGACTACATCAGCTATTTCTTCAGGCTGTCCTAGTCGGGCTAAAGGTATGTTGGACATCATTCTTTCCCTTATATGGTCGGGAAGTTCTTTGGTCATGGGCGTATCAATAAAGCCGGGGGCAACAGAGTTAACCAGGATGTTTCTCCCCCATAATTCCTTCGATAGTGATTTTGTAAACGCGTCCAGGGCCGCCTTTTCCATGGTGTAGGGAATCTGTCCGGAATTTCCCGTATGACCGACTACGCTGGAAATATTAATAATTCGCCCTGTGTTTTTCCGTATCATAAACTGCCGGAGAAGTTTCTTGGTCAAATACCAGGCGCCGCGCACCAGTTCACGCTGGCGGTCGAATTCCTCGATTTTCATCGAGTTGATATCGCTGTTAATAGAAATGCCCGCGCTGTTGACCAGAACATCCACGCGGCCTGCAACTTCTTTAATTTCGTTTACCATCTTGTCTATCTGCTCAGGATTCGTCAGATCGGCTTCGATCAGAAATCCTTCCTTTATCTCGGCCAAAACAGCTTTTGAAGGTTCCTCCATAATAGGTATATAATTAATGCCCACACGAAAACCTTCCGCTGCCAGAGCGCGGCTGCAGGCCGCCCCGATACCAGTTCCTCCCCCTGTAACAATTGCTACTGGTTTATCCATTATTTATTCTCCTCCACTTTCAGCATCATATGCGCCCAGGAAAGACCCGCTCCCACTATCGCTATCGCGATGCGGTCGCCCGCTTGAAGCTCTTCCCAGTGACGGCTGAGCACGGTAGGCGCGCTGCAACAACCTGTGTTGCCGAACTGATCTACGTTGTACCAATGATTTTCCGGCGCGATACCTCTGCGCTCACTGACTGCTTTCAGCATCAGCAAATTGGCCTGGTGACCGATAAAAATAAATCTTTTCGCGTCTGCAGCAAAAACATTTTGCAAAACTTTCACCGATTCCGTCGTCTGGCGAATAGCAAAACCCTGCACCGCGTTTCCGTCCTGATTGAAATACCAGTCGTAACCGATGCCCACCTTCACCCAGCCTGATGGTTTCGAATCGAAGTGGCAACTCAAAAAAGCGGCGCGCGACGGAATTTTTGTAGAAACTATCGCCGCGGCGCTGCCGTCGCCAAAAAGCACTGCCGTGTTGCGGTTATTATAATCAACACATTTCGTCAGCGTTTCGGAATCAATGACCAAAACATAATCGGGAAGCGTCTCCGGATTCATTTTAGCCAGAAAATTAATCTGCATGCCGAAAGAAGAACAGGCAGAATTCATGTCCAGACAAGGAACTTCAATTCCTAGTTCGGCGGCAATTGCTGACGCCTCCGCAGGTGTCACATTGTCCGGCGATGAAGAACCGGCAATGACCATACCGATATCTTCCAGCCCAAGCGAAGCTCTTTGCAGGGCCAGCTTCGCGG
>JBFYYA010000014.1:0-2471 GCA_041310245.1 Syntrophaceae bacterium
TAAAGGTTATGCGATTGGCACATTTTGAAAAAACAGAGGGTCCCTCTGGAAAAATCCGGAAAGGGGGGTATCTCCAAAAATTATAAAAAAATTTTGGCTCAAATTATATAATTAACAATGATAAATTTTCGAAGAGGATAATCTCGCGGGAAGGATGGTGAGGTTATTAAATCGATATTTTCAAGTAAGCTTTTCGTATGTCGCAAATATGTCAGCGACATTTTTAACATTGTACAGTATAATGGGGAATTGTTTAAATAGTTATTTTGCGGCAGGTATTATAGTTTTTTTATTGTTTTTGCATTTGGTGTAATTCTAATAAATTTTTTTCAAATTGCACTTTAATATTTTAGAATTCTCAAGTGAAATAATATTTCTCACTATATGCAGGATTTAGTAATAGATTCCAATCCCCAATCAAATCTACTGTTAAATTTTAAAATCCAGAGGAGCACTTGAAAAAATCCGGGAAAGATAACTCAAAAATTTTTATAAAATTTTTTTTTCAAAATATCTATACTTAACAATTTTATTTCTATTGCTCTTTGGTATGCACCCAAAGATTTTCACTCATTTGAAGTCCCGGGTTGATTGTTCATATAATAGCTGGGATTATGCTATGAACTGCACCCCATCGTCAAGACAGATTTTTCAGCTATTATAAGTGGAGTCTCCCTAACTTGCTAATCTAAATTCTCGATTATTATTTGAATCAAAATATATTTCATCAGGAGTTTTATATTCCAGAGACTGATGGAATCTCTCAGCATTATAAAATCTAAAATATTTCTTTACCCCTGCTACACAATCAGTGACGGTTTCATATTCCTTGATATAGATGTCCTCGTATTTCAAGCTGCGCCATAGCCGCTCAATATAGATATTGTCCTTGGCACGGCCTTTGCCGTCCATGCTTATCCGGACATTGTTGCTTTCCAGTTTTTCTGTAAATTCAATACTTGTAAACTGGCTTCCCTGATCGCTGTTGAATATCTCAGGTCTGCCGTATTTTTCAAATGCATCCTCCAGCGTTTCAATGCAAAATCCAACATCAAGGGTGTTTGATATTCTCCAGGATAATACCTTGCGGCTGAAAAGATCAATAATAGCCACGAGATAAATAAATCCTCCGATAATCTTGATATATGTGATATCAGTCGCCCACACCTGATTTGGATGATCAATTTTAAGACCGCGTAGCAGATAAGGATATATCTTATTTCCTGGCGCGGGCTTGCTTAAATTCGGCTTCGGATATATGGCCTTAATGCCCATCTCCCGCATAAGCCTCAATACTCGCTTCCGGTTGATCCTGTGACCCTTTTTCTTTAAAGCCTGCGTAATCTTCCTGTATCCGTAGAATGGACAATTCAAATATTCTTCAAATATCAGCCGCTTATATTCTTCGTCTTCCTCATTCTCAATAGGCTTATAGTAATACGTGGATCTTGCAAGTCCTAAAAGTTCACACTGCCTTTTAATGGACAAAATCTCATGTTCCGGCTCTATCATATCCCTGTTTACTTGAAGAACGGGTCCAATTTTTTTTTGAGCCATTCATTCTCAATTTTCATTATGCCTATTTGACGGTATAGTTCATCCCTTTCTTTATCAGTTTCTCTGTCTTTCTTTTCCTCTCTTTTTTCAAATATTTCCGGCAAGCTTTCAAGCATATGCTTTTTCCATTGGCCTACCAGATTCGGATGTACACCATAATCAGAGGCTATCTCGGCTATCGTTTTTTCCTCTTTTATCGCTTCAAGGGCGACTTTCGCTTTGAATTTACTGTCATATTTCTTTTTTCTCTTCATGCTCCGATTCTCTTCTCCTTAATTTTATTTTCAAGGAGATTTTCCACTTATCATGAAGCCATTATCCTGTCCAGTTTTTGGGGTGCATTATACGAGAATCCAAACAGTTTGCCATATGCAATGCCCAGAGATATGAGAGAAGCCCGGACCGCAAAGATACAAGAGCGGGGCATTACAGTAGAAAACTACAGACAAAAGCAGGCGAACTAAATCTCAATATTCCTAAGCTCAGACAATTACCCTTCGAAACAGCGATAATTGAAAAATACAAGCGGAGGGAGATATCTGTAGAAGAAGCGATGATAGAAATGTATCTGGCAGGAGTCTCTGTACGCCGGGTGGAGGATATAACCGAAGCCCTATGGGGAACAAAAGTTTCTCCTGGGACAATCAGCAATTTAAACAAAAAAATATATAAGCAGATAGAAAAATGGAGACAGAGGAAATTAGAAACGGCTTATCCCTATGTATTCCTTGACGGCATCTGGCTTAAGAGAAGCTGGGGCGGAGAGGTCAAAAATGTATCGATTCTAGTAGCAATAGGCGTAAGTGCTGATGGTTTCAGGGAAATTATAGGTTTAGCAGAAGGAGCAAAAGAGGATAAGGAGAGCTGGAATTTATTTTTAAAGTATTTAAAAGGCAGGGGTTTAAAAGGGGTAA
>JBFYYA010000015.1:0-2665 GCA_041310245.1 Syntrophaceae bacterium
AAAAAATGGCGCTATGTGAAAAGAGCTTGCCTGAAGATAACATTATTATGCGGTTTAGCCATTTCGATTTATACCCCGTATCTCCTGCCTCGAAAAGATTCATCCCAATGCGGAAGGCCGCGCGGAGCGGGAAAACGGGGAAAAGAAGGCGCGGGAATTTATCCGGAGTTAGCGGTGTTAGGAATTCGTGAAGGAGTGACGAGTCCCTTGCAAGAAGAAGCTGCCCGGGCAACGATCTTCCTGCCATCGTTTGAAGTGTCCCGTCAGGAATTGAATCATCGAGGCATTGAATTGGATGTCAAGACGGTGAGACGCGTCACACTGGAGCTTGGTGAGCAGGCATTAGCCGCCCGGACAGCGGCGCTTGAATCTTGGAAAGACGGTGGACTCCCGGCAGGAACCCAATTTCATGGGAAACGTGTGGTCGTGACAATTGATGGGGGGCGGACTCGAACCCGAAAAAATCGTCCGGGCAGAAAGACAAAGAAGAACCGGCATCGCTTTAAAACGCCCTGGCGAGAACCCAAACTATTGGTTATTTATGAAGTGGACTCCAGAGGAAATCGAGCTGCCGGCAGCGAACAAGTTGTGGAAACCACGCTTCAAGGTCCGGATCGAATCGCCGAATTAGCGGCTTTCCATCTTTATCGCTTGGGGGCTGCCGAGTCCGAGGTTGTCGTATTTTTAGCTGATGGCGCCGAATGGATTTGGGATCGAGTCCCGTTAATTGCAGAACGGGCTGGCTTGCGCCATTGGCTGGCAGCAGTAGATTTTTGCCATGTGATGGGATATGTAGGTAAGGCAGCCAAAGCAGCCATCCCATATAAAAAGGTACGTAAAGCCTATGTCAAGAAAATCCGCGAGGCTTTGTTACTCGGAAACGTTGATAAGGCGTTGAATCTTCTGAGCGCCATGCCGGACTCAGCAGCTGCAGAAGATGCTCAAATAGCAATTCGTTATATTACCAGGCGACGGGCGTTGATGCGATATAATCGACTCAAAGCCGGAGCTTTGCCGATTGGTTCGGGCGCGGTGGAAAGTGCAGTGCGCCGAGTTATTAATCAGCGCCTTAAAAACGCAGGGTCGTTTTGGAATGAGGATAATGTAGAAGCTGTCATGTATTCTTTCGACCGTCATAAATTGAGCTATTATTTCGAATCATTTTATTGTACAATATTATAATTTTAAATTCTTAATTATTTACAAATTATTTCGGATTCGGAGGTGGCATATGATTAAAATTGAGTTTACAAAAGAAGAAGTTGAAAAATTGTTATATGAGCGATACAATCATCCTCATCCTATGGTACAACGTAAAGCTGAAGCACTTATACTAAAAAGTCACGGTCTTAAGCATAAAGACATCTGCCGTATAACGGATATAACCGGAAACACACTCCGCTCTTATCTTTGTGAATATCAGAAAGGCGGCATTGAAGAAATAAAAAAAGTCAATTTGTATAAACCCCGGAGTGAAATGATGAATCACGCAGAGACTATAGAAAATTATTTTAAAAAGAACCCTCCTGCCAGTATCAAAGAAGCTATGGCAAAAATTAAAGAACTCACCGGAATCAATCGTACTGAAAACCGTGTCCGCGAATTTCTCAGACGTATCGGAATGAAACGCCGGAAAATCGGCATGATTCCGGCAAAAGCCGATACAGAGGAACAGGAGAAATTTTTGAAAACAGAAATGACTCCCCGTCTTGAAGAAGCAAAAGCCGGAAAGAGAGCAGTATTTTTTGTTGACGGTGCACATTTTGTCCTTTCTCCTTTCCTCGGATATTTATGGTCTTTTGTGAGAATTTTTATTAAGGCGCCGTCCGGAAGACAGAGGTTCAGTGTTCTCGGCGCTCTTAATGCTGTCAATCATGAACTTATTACTGTCTGCAGTGATAAATATATCAATGCTCTTATCTTCTGTGATCTGTTATGGAAAATATCAGCACTCAGTCTTCAGATTCCTGTCACTCTCATACTTGATAACGCTAAATATCAAAAATGCGCTCTTGTCAGGGATCTTGCCGAATCACTTAATATAGAATTACTTTACCTCCCATCATATTCACCAAATCTGAATTTGATTGAACGCCTTTGGAAATTTATTAAAAAAAAATGCTTATGGTCAAAATATTATTCAAATTTTGAAAACTTTAAACAGGCAATTTCAAATTGTATGAATCAAACTCACACCACCTATAAAAAAGAACTCAAATCCTTGCTAACATTGAACTTTCAGAATTTTAAAAAAGCTCATATTATGGCGGTGTAAAGTATAAACAGAGTAGCACACAAAAAGCTGTCCATCAGGTCCCGCATATAAATTCGGTGACTGAGCGCCGTAACCATACGCAGCATCATTAGGAATATTCGTCAAATTCGTTTCGGAAACCCATGTGCCGCCGCCGTCAGTGGACTGCTTATAAATAAGGTTATAGGGAGGATCATTCCAGCCAAAAGCTGAAAAATATACCACATGGAGGATTCCGCTGCCGTCAACGACAAGGGATGGTTGATAATCCCACGCCCCCCATCCGCCGTCATGGAGCTGCTGCTGATAAGACCATGTCAATCCTTTGTCTGTGGACTTGGTAAAGAACGATCCGACGTTAAAGGTAAATCCCTCATACAGATTTCCGGCTGCGTCAATCGCCAAATTTTG
>JBFYYA010000016.1:0-7179 GCA_041310245.1 Syntrophaceae bacterium
GTTCTTTACGGATCTGAGCCGCTAAATCGGTTACTTCCATTTCTTCTCCTCCTAGTATCTATATAAATAATGAATGCACAGAATCGTTGTAGTATATCCGGCGCACGGCTTCGCTAAGCAAGCCGGCAACCGATAAAACTTTTATTCTTTTGCATTTTTTTGCCGCGTCAGTAAGCGGTATTGTGTCAGTAACAATAAGTTCTTTTATACTTGATTTTTCAATGCGATCCAGCGCGGGCCCGGATAAAACCGGATGCGTGCAGCAGACGCATACTTCTAAAGCGCCAGCGTCTTTAAGCGCGCTGGCGGCATGCACAACTGTCCCCGCGGTATCAATCATATCATCAAGGATAATCACTTTTTTGTCTTTAACGTTACCGATGATGTTCATCACCTGAGATTCGTTAGGGCCTTCTCTTCTTTTGTCGATAATGGCCAGCGCGGATCCCAGGCGTTTTCCGAACGCGCGGGCGCGCTCCACGCCGCCGGTATCGGGAGAAACAACAACGGTATCATTCATATAGTTCTTTTTCATGTATTCAAGCAAAACCGATGTGGCAAACAGGTTGTCCACCGGAATATTGAAAAAGCCCTGAATCTGCCCCGCGTGCAAATCCATGGAAAGTACCCGGTGAGCTCCGGCGGTGGTAATGAGGTCAGCTACTAATTTTGCCGAAATCGGCGCTCGCGGAGCTACTTTTCTGTCCTGCCGGGCGTAGCCATAATAGGGGATGACCGCGGTAATCCGATCAGCGGAGGCGCGCTTCATCGCGTCAATCATGATTAAAAGTTCCATTAACATCACATTTACAGGAGAGCAGGTGGATTGAATGATAAAAACATCCATGCCGCGAACATTTTCATTTATCTCAACCTGTGTTTCACCGTCGCTGAAAGTTGTAACATTGGCTTTACCAATAGATACGCCAAGATTTCTGCAAATTTCACTGGCCAATACCAAGTTGGAATTTCCGGAAAATATTCTAATTTTTTCTAGCATTTATAGTGTGCCTTTTTACTTTTATGGCTGGGGCGGGAGGATTCGAACCTCCGAATGCAGGAACCAAAGTCCTGTGTCTTACCGCTTGACGACGCCCCAATATTTTCAACAAATTTTGAAATACGGATAGCAGGGCATTTATAACGATCGGGCGAAAAAGACTGAATAACTGCCGGGAAATTCTTTGTCAATCAAAGCGGACGCATTCCTTGCTGCTTTTTCATCCGAAAAAATGCCAAAGACCGTGGGCCCGCTACCCGACATCAATGCGCCAAGCGCTCCATGCCGTAGTAATATTTGCTTTAAATCACCTAATTCGGGATACATTTTCAGGGAAACTTCTTCTAAATCATTATGTAATTCCCTGATTACATCACCTAGGGTCAAAAGCCGCGGAATGCTATAATTAATTTTTTCACTTGTCAATCTCAAAGTGAGATTAGAATAAACTGCTTTTGTCGAGAGGGGAAACTGAGGATTTATAAGAACAAGCTGTATTTCAGGAAGGTTTTTGCAAACTTTCAGCTTGTCGCCAATCCCCGAAGCGAAGGCGGAATTGCCGAAAATGAAAAATGGAACGTCAGCGCCCAGTTTTGACCCCAGTTGCATCAGCTCTTTTTTATTTAAACCGAAAGAACACAGCTCGTTTAGCGCCATTAAAGTGCTGGCAGCGTCTGAACTGCCTCCGCCCAGGCCAGCGGCCAGCGGTATTTGTTTATTGAGGGTAATTTCGATTCCACCGTGATAGCCCATATTGGAAAAAAGAAGCCCTGCCGCGCGAAATACTAAATTATTTTCATCAGTTGGCAATTCAAGGTCAGAGCATTTTAGTTTGATTCCCTGGGCAAGTGGAGCAAAGGAAAGCTCGTCATAGAGAGAAATTTTCTGCATCAGGGTGAAAATGTCGTGGTAACCATTGGCGCGTTTTCCCAAAACCCGCAGGAAAAGGTTGATTTTTGCCGGAGCCAGCCAAACCATTTCAGCCCTTTTCTTTAACAAAGCGCATTTTCAGTTCGTAAAGAACGCCCTCAATAAGTTGGTTTTCATTTTCATCGAGATTGCCCTTTGTCTTTATATGGAGCATATCAAGAATGTCTATGGTCTGCTTTACAGCCGGCAAATTCTTCTCGGTTTTTCCTCCCTCCGGATCTGGAAAATCTCCAAAATGATATAGGGCGGAAGTGCTCAGCGACAAAACAAAATTGGCGAAAGTTATCGGTGGATAATCTGCTTCCTGCTGTGGAGTTTCTTTTGGCTTTTCCGCAGGTTTTTCTTTTTTTTCTTCCGCGGAGGCAGGCGTTTCATCCTGCGGACGGGGCTCTGCGTCTTCACCAAAGAGGCGTTTATCTTTCACAACAAAACCGGAATCTTTTTTCTTTTCTTCCATCTATCTTTCCTCCCGTTATGATCTGATAAAATTTTCAGTCGTTACAGAGATTATATATAAAATTATTTTTTAGTTAAAATAATCTCATTATTCTTTGAAAGGCCGACGCCAACTTTATCTCCGTCAATAAATTTACCGGCAAGAATTTCCATCGACAGCGGATCCAAAATCATTTTTTGCAGAGCGCGTTTTAAGGGGCGCGCGCCGTAAACCGGGCTGTACCCTGTTTGCGCCATATGCTTTTTTGCCTCCGCGGTAAGCTCAATGCTCATTTTTCGATCTTTAAGTCGTCGATCAATAAGCGTCAGTTGAATATCGATGATGTGATATATATCTTCTGGAGTCAAGGCGCGGAAAATAATTATATCGTCGATGCGGTTAAGAAATTCCGGTTTGAAGGTGGCGCGCAGCGCTTCCATGGAGCGGTTCTGCTTTTCTAGTTCATCCAGGGAGATATCCTGAATCCACTGGCTGCCGACGTTAGAGGTCATAATGACAATCGTGTTTTTAAAATCGACCGTGCGGCCATGTCCGTCGGTTAAGCGCCCGTCATCAAGAATCTGCAGCAAAATATTGAAGACATCAGGGTGCGCTTTTTCGATTTCATCAAAAAGTAAAACACAGTAAGGGCGGCGCCGGACGGCTTCGGTCAAATAACCGCCTTCATCATAGCCAACGTATCCCGGAGGAGCGCCGATCAGGCGCGCCACAGCATGCTTTTCCATGTATTCGGACATGTCGATGCGCACCATGGCCTGTTCATTGTCAAACATAAATTCCGCCAGCGCGCGTGCCAGTTCCGTTTTTCCCACGCCAGTGGGCCCCAGAAAAATAAACGAGCCGATGGGACGGTTCGGGTCCTGCAGGCCGGAACGCGCGCGCCGCAGCGCCGCAGATACCGCCGTGATGCCTTCGTCCTGACCGATAACGCGCATTTTGAGGCGTTCTTCCATATGAATAAGCTTTTGCACGTCGCTTTCCATCATGCGCGCCAGAGGAATGCCTGTCCAGTTAGCGACGACTTCGGCTACGTCTTCCGCGTCTACTTCTTCCTTGAGCATCTGTTTGTTTTTTTGGACTTCAGTTAATTTTTCCTGGTCTTTTTCCAGTTCCTTGTTCAGTTCCACCAGTTTGCCGTAGCGGATTTCCGCCGCTTTTGCCAGATCGCCGTCGCGCTGCGCGTTGGCTTCTTCGGTCTTTAAAGATTCCATCTGGCTTTTGATATTCTGGATTTTTTTGATAATATCTTTTTCGCTCGACCAGTGCGTTTTCATCTGATTTAAATTTTCTTTAAGATCAGCCAGTTCTTTGTCGATTTTTTCACGCCTTTCTTTGCTGCTTTTGTCCGTTTCTTTTTTCAGCGACTGTTTTTCGATTTCAAGTTGAATGATTTTACGGTCGATGATATCAATTTCACAAGGCATGGAATCGAGTTCAATGCGCAGACGAGACGCGGCCTCGTCGATTAAATCAACAGCTTTGTCCGGCAGGAAGCGGTCGGAAATGTAGCGGTTGGAAAGGGTAGCCGCGGAAATGATGGCGGAATCTTTAATACGCACTCCATGATGCACTTCGTAGCGCTCCTTGAGTCCTCTTAAAATGGCAATAGTGTCTTCAACTGATGGTTCTTTCACAAAAATTGGCTGAAAACGTCGCTCTAAAGCCGCGTCTTTTTCTATATATTTGCGATACTCGTTGAGCGTTGTGGCGCCCACACAGCGCAACTCGCCGCGTGCGAGCGCGGGCTTAAGCATGTTGGAAGCGTCTACGGAACCTTCCGAGGCGCCGGCGCCGACGACAGTATGTATTTCATCAATGAACAAAATTATCTGACCTTCGGAGCTGATGACTTCTTTTAAGACTGCTTTGAGCCTTTCTTCAAATTCGCCGCGATATTTCGCGCCGGCTACCAAAGCGCCGATGTCCAAACCTACAACGCGTTTGTCTTTGAGACTATCCGGCACATCGCCGTTGACGATGCGTTGCGCCAAACCTTCGACAATCGCCGTTTTGCCTACGCCCGGCTCGCCGATTAAAACGGGATTGTTTTTTGTACGCCTTGAGAGCACCTGCATGATACGGCGGATTTCTTCGTCACGGCCGATGACGGGGTCAAAGGAACCTTTTTTCGCCAGTTCGTTAAAATCTTTCGCGTAGCGTTCAAGAGCCTGATACTTTCCTTCGGGATTGGGGTCGGTTACGCGCTGGTTGCCGCGGATTTCCACCAGAACTTTAAAAATACTGTCTTTGGTGATGCCCGCCTTGCGCAAAATTTTTGCCGCTTCACCGGTCTTTTCTTCGGTGATGGCGACTAGGACATGTTCGGCGCTGAGATATTCGTCTTTTAATTGGGCGGCTTCGGTAAGCGCTTTATCAAAAATTTTATTGAGCCGGCCGGATAGATAAATCTGTTCCGTGCCGCCTTCCACGCGCGGCTGCTTCTCCAAAAATTTAACCAATTCCTGCTCGATCTGGCGGGGTGTGACACTGAGCTTGGTAAGAATGGCCGCGGCAATGGAATCCTGCTGACGCAGGAAACAAACGAGAAGGTGTTCCGGCTCGATGGCCTGATGTCCCAGAGACCCGGCAAAAGACTGGGCGTCCTGTATGGCTTCCTGAACTTTAAGCGTGAATTTATCAAAGCGCATAAATCAATCCTATTTTTTAATCTATCGGTTTTTCAATGGTGACAAACAACTTGCCGTTTTTAAAAACACTGACATTACCGGAAGACTCGGAAATAACAAATGCAACAGATTTGGTAACGCTGGTAATACCGGCGGCGGCGATATGGCGGCTGCCCAGGCCGGAGGGTAAATCGCGGATATCCGGCGCGGCGTTTAAGTGGCGTCCGGCGGTGACCAAAACACCGTTACTTTTAATCACAAACGCGCCGTCAATAGCGGAAAACTCCTTAATGGTTTCCTCCAATTCCGGATTCAGTATATTTAGCTGTTCTTCTGAGTAACCAAGAAACGGATTTATGATCATCTGCTGGGATAGCTGCATGACTTTTTCATCATCTCCCAACACAAAAATCGTTCCGACTTTTCTGTATTCCCGGCCCTGTGCCGCAAGTTCGCAGGCGAGGTTCAGAACGGCGTTGAATACTTCCGGCTGGATATCTTCCAAAACGTCGCTGATAAAATCGGATGTTAAGATTTCAAATTCCTTGCCCACGTCGATAACAAAAATACTGTCCGGATAGCCGAACTTGGGCACGCCGCTGAGAGCAACGATTTTATCGCCTTTTTTGAAAAGACCTAAAACAATACCTTTGGCAACGGCTATCTTGATTTTTCCCAAACGGGTAAGATTAACATTGGGAATATCCAGCTGTTTGGCAATATTATCAATAGTATCAGGTATTTGCTCGTTTTCACGGGTGACAAAGATAACGGAGTTATTTTTTTTAATTTCATCGGCAAGCGCGATTATTTCCGGGGTAATGTCCACGCAGACTAAAAAAGCGTCGGCTTTCACCGCGCGCGCTATTTTTGTCGCGTGTTCGACCATGGTTTTGGTGAGTGATTTCATTTGTTCGTCCCTGATTTTATTCATTTTTACTTTAAGCATCAAAACTTTTTCTGTCAAGGTATGTTATAAATATCTTGACCGTAAAATTTTAGTTAGTTAAAAAGTATATTGCCATAAAACAATAAGGAGAAATGCCGGTTTGAAGCTACCTGCCGTAGTCGGCACACTTGATTTATACATTGCCGAAATCAACCGTTTCCCGCTTTTGAGCGCGGAAGAAGAATTCAAAATCGCTGTGCGCCTGAAGAAATACAATGACATGGAAGCGGCTGAAAAGCTTATTGTTTCCAACCTGCGCTTTGTTGTCAAAATCGCCCACGAATACCGGAATTATGGATTTAAGCTGGCGGATTTGATTCAGGAAGGGAATATCGGCCTTATTCACGCCGTGAAAAAGTTTGACCCTTATAAGGGCTATAGGCTTATTTCTTACGCGGTTTGGTGGATCCGTGCCTATATCCAGAATTATCTGATCAGATCTTGGAGCATCGTCAAAATAGGGACGACGCAGGCGCAGCGCAAACTTTTCTTTAAACTAAGCCAGGCAAAAAAAGAACTGGAAACCATTTCCAAAAAAAATCCTGAATTCGCCGAAATTGCCGAATCTCTGGGTGTCAAAGGTTCTGAGGTCGCGGAAATGGACTTGCGCATGGGATCGCGTGATGTTTCGCTGCATGAATTTATCGGTGATGAAGGAGATACAACGCATATTGATTTGCTTGCCTATGAAGGCGATAGTCAGGAAGTGGAACTGATCAAAAGCGAAGAAAAAAGTTTGGTGAAGAAAAATATCGCGGGCGCGCTGGCAAACCTGACGGAAAGAGAAAGTTATATTATCGTCAACCGTGTCATGGCGGATAATCCGGAAACACTACAGGAAATAGGCAACAGATTTAACATAACCCGCGAACGAGCGCGCCAGATTGAGAAGCAGGCGTTAAAGAAAGTGCAGCTGGCACTGCCTTACTTAAAACAGAACAAATAATTTTAGCTTATCGGTTTAATTCAAAAAGTGATAATTAAACACTATCCGCCCGGGCAAGATTTTCAAAAGCGGTGAATTTTTCTAAAAATGCCAGCTTTACGGTTCCGGTAGGGCCGTTTCTTTGCTTGGCGATAATTATTTCTGCTATCCCTTTTTCCGGATTATCATCAGATTTGTTGTAAACTTCATCGCGGTAAATAAAGGCGATAACATCGGCATCCTGTTCGATGGCGCCGGATTCCCGCAAATCCGCCATTTGCGGACGGCGAT
>JBFYYA010000017.1:0-4594 GCA_041310245.1 Syntrophaceae bacterium
TTTGGCACCGACCAATTTAACAACAAAGACAATATAGCCGCGCATTATTCCGGCACTGCCGAGGAAATATGGCAGCAAACCAATGGCAGTGTCTCGTCGGTAGTCGCAACCTTGGGAACTACGGGCACAGCCATGGGGCTATCCAAACGTCTTAAAGAATTGAATCCCCATATTCAAATTATCGGCGTCGAACCTTATTTGAAGCATAAAATTCAGGGATTGAAAAACATGAAGGAGTCTTATCGGCCGGGAATATTTGATAAGGCGCTGCTTGATGAAAAAATAAATATTCTGGATGAAGACGCTTTTGAAATGTCCCGCAGGCTCGCCCGCGAGGAGGGAATACTGGCAGGGATGAGCTCCGGAGCGGCCATGTTTGTCGCCGCGCAAAAAGCCAAGCAAATGACAAAAGGCGTTATTGTGGCCATTTTCCCCGACAGCGGGGAGAGGTATTTGAGCACCGAACTTTTCACGGTCAAAGAAGAACTCCCTTCTTTTCACCTTTATAATATCATTAAGCGCCAGAAAACAATTTTTAAACCGGTCAAAGCCGGCTACGTAAACATGCACACATGCGGGCCGACAGTCCATGACGCTCCTCATCTTGGTAATTATCGGCGTTTTGTTGTCTCTGACCTCCTTGCCCGTTATTTTACATACAAGGGATTCAGTGTAAAACACGTCGTGGATATAGTTGACATTACAGATAAATCTATAAAAGGGTCAGAGAAAGCATCTAAAAGTTTGGTGGAATATTCTGATAAGTATGCCGGAATATTTCTGGAAGATGTTGAATTTTTAAATATCCGCAAGGAAAATATTTATGTAAAGGCGTCGGAAAATATCGAAGAAATGCTCAAAATCGTCGAGAAGCTGGCCGACAAGAATTTCGCGTACGAAAAACTTCGCTCTGTTTATTATGATATTTCCAAATTGCCTGATTACGGAATTCTTTCCAATATAGATTTATCCAAAACGAGAAGAGGTAAATCTATTGACCTTGATGATTATGATAAAGACAGCCCGGCGGATTTTGCCCTGTTAAAGAGAGCTAATCTCAGCGAACTGAAAAGGGGTATATATTATAACACCCGCTGGGGAAGTGTAAGGCCTTCGTGGCATCTGGAATGCGCGGCCATTGCGCATAAACATTTGGGTCCGGTTTATGACATTAATATCGGTGGCGTTGATGAAATATTTCCACACGGGGAAAATATTCTGGCTATTAACCAGGCGTTTTCCGGTCACAGCGGCGCCAATTATTGGATTAACGCCGAGCTGATACTGGTGGACGGCAGAAAAATGTCCCGCTCATTGAAGAACAATGTCGCTTTGAATGAGTTAAAGCAAAAAGGGTATCGCGGCGAAGATATCAGATATTTTCTGTTGGGAGTAAATTACCGTAAACCAATTAATTTTTCTGATGATGCGCTTAGTGCGGCGCAAAACACGGTGAAAAAAATAAATACTTTTATTTATCGCCTGGTGTCGGTTGATAAAGAAAAAAATGAGTATACGGAAATCAATCAAATTATTTACGATCTGAAAAATGGATTTGAGGCTGCATTGGATGACGATTTAAATATTGCCGGCGCGGCGGCCGCAATTTTTGAATTTATGGGGAAAATTAATAGCCTTCTTGCAGCTGGGGCGGTAGGCAAAGGGGACGCTAAAAAAATATTGGTGTCTTTGAAAAGCGTCGATGAAGTACTCGGAATCATGGATTTTGAAGCTCTGGCGGATAGTCCAGAAGTGCAGAAAATAAACGAGCTTGTTACCAAAAGAAATACCGCGAGAAAAAAGCGCAACTGGGCGGAGGCGGATGATCTACGCAACCAGCTTTTAAAGCTCGGCGTGGATGTATTAGATACACCGCAGGGTGTAATCTGGCGTTTTAAATAAGGCTATTTTTTGTTTGGCAATGAAAGCGATAAGAAAATCAGCGATAGCCGGTTCCTGGTATCCGGGCAAGCCAGAAGTTCTGCGTGATGATATCGAAAAATATTTTTCCGCGGCAAATTCTGAATTAAAAGGGGATATCAAAGCACTAATCGCGCCGCATGCCGGATATATTTATTCCGGACAAATTGCGGCATATGCCTATGGGCTTATTCGCGGCGAAAAATATGATACCGTAATTGTTATCGGGCCAAGTCATCGTGTAGCCTTTCGCGGGGTTTCTGTTTTTATTGGCGGGGCATACGAAACACCGCTTGGAGTTGTTCCTGTTGACGAGGCTATGGGGCGTAAAATTATTTCTTTGAATAAAGATGTTCAGGAAATTCCTGCCGCGCATACGAGCGAACATTCAATAGAAATTCAGCTCCCCTTTTTACAGATTGCTTTAGGCAAATTCTCATTTGTTCCTCTGGTAATGGGGGATCAAAACGAAAGAACTTGTCAAAATATTGCGCAAGCTATACATGAAGCGGCAGGTGACAAAAGAGTGCTGGTTGTAGGAAGCTCCGATTTATCGCATTTTCACGATTATCAAAAGGCTGCAAAACTAGATTCCGTATCCATAAAATATTTAGAAGCAGCCGACGCGGAAGGTTTACTGGAGAATTTAAGCGCCAGTAAGACAGAGGCTTGCGGCGGCGGCCCTATGGCCGCGTCTATATTGGCGGCAAAGAAGATGGGCGCGTCAAAAGCAAAAGTTTTAAAATACGCTAATTCAGGCGATGTTACCGGTGATAAAACTTCCGTTGTCGGATATGTTTCGGCAGTTTATTATCAATAACAGCATTGAATAATAAAATTATTTTAGCTGGTGTAACTAATTTACTAAGGAGGGCAAAAATGGAATTAACACAAAAAGAAAAAGCCACCCTTCTGGAAATTGTCAAAAAAACTGTATCATCTAAAGTTAATAATAAAAAAATACCGAAATTTACAATTGAATCAGAAACGCTCAAAGAAAAAAGAGGGGCTTTTGTAACCATAAAAAAACGTGATCATTTACGCGGCTGTATCGGCTATATAAAGGCGGTTAAGCCGCTATGGGAAACAGTACAGGAAATGGCTATTGCCGCGGCTTTCCATGACCCAAGATTTCCCGCGCTTAAAGCCGACGAACTTGACGATCTGAGCTTTGAAGTATCTGTTTTAAGTCCCCTGAAACGGATTAAGGATGTTAGTGAGATTGAAGTAGGTAAAAACGGTTTATATATTACACGCGGTTATAATTCAGGCTTATTATTGCCGCAGGTTGCCGTTGAGCATAATCTGGACAGAGAATCTTTTTTGCGGGAAACCTGCCATAAAGCCGGTATACCGCCCCAAGCGTGGCAAGAAAAAGAAACAGAAATTTACATATTTTCAGCTGACTACTTCGGCGATACAACTTAATTTTGCGCAAAATTATTTTATACAAACACGTCTGACCTGCTTTAAGTCTGTATATCCTTCCAGTACTTTTTGTATGCCATCCTGCAAAAGAGTGGTCATTCCTTCCTCAATAGCCGTTTCACGGATAGGTTCAGCGTGTTCATGCCTTTGAATCATCCTTTTAATATTATCTGACGCAATAAGGAGTTCATGGATGCCCATACGGCCGAGATAGCCAGTGTCGCCGCATGACGGGCAGCCTTTGGGTCGATATAGCTTAAAGTCGCTTGTGTAGGGAGCATTTAGTTTGTCGAAATATTTCTGGCCATATATTTCCGCCATTTCATCATATTCTTCTTTGCTGGGGTGATATTCTTCCTTGCACTTTTTACAAAGTGTTCTTACCAGGCGTTGCGCCAGAATGCCCAGCAGCGCGTCCGCGAAATTGAGCGGGTCAATGCCCATATCCAGAAGGCGGACGATTGTTTCCGGAGCGCTGTTTGTGTGCAATGTGGTTAAAACAAGATGCCCTGTAAGAGATGCTTCCACGCCGATTTTGGCTGTTTCAAAATCGCGCATTTCACCGACCATGATAACATCGGGGTCAGCACGCAGGAAGGAACGCATGGCCGCGGCAAAATCAAAACCGATTTTCGGTTGTACCTGAACCTGTCTGAGCCCGTGCTGCGTTATTTCTACCGGGTCCTCGGCTGTCCATATTTTTCTTCCCGGAGTATTGATATGCTTGAGCCCGGCATGCAAGGTGGTTGTTTTACCAGAACCGGTGGGTCCCACGCATAAAATCATGCCATATGGTTGTTCCGTAATTTTTACTAATTCATTATAATTTCTCGGAGATAAAGCGACAGCGTCAAGCGGTAGCGTTTGCCCCTTAGCCAGAATACGCAGCACAATATCTTCCACGCCGCCCTGAGTAGGTATTGTGGCGACACGCAGTTCGATTTCATCTTCGCCGCCCCTTCTGAACTTAATTTTTCCGTCCTGCGGCAGCCTTTTTACAGTGATATCAAGATTGGACATAATCTTTATGCGGGATACAACCGCCGCCCGATAACTGTAGGGGAGAGTCTGGTAAAGAAAACATTCTCCGTCGACACGGTATCTGACATCGACGTTTTTAGTGTCCGTATTAGGCTCAATATGTATATCAGAAGCGCGCCGGGCATAAGCTTCATTGATGAGTTTATTGACCAGCTGCATGATGACGCTATGCGATTCGGTGATGACTTCGCCGTCTTCCTCTTCG
>JBFYYA010000018.1:0-6063 GCA_041310245.1 Syntrophaceae bacterium
CTAACCACGCTAGGCCTCGGCACTAAAAACGCGATTTTGATTGTCCAGTTCGCCAAAAGCGGAGTGGAAAAAGGCATGGGAATCATCCAGGCGACGATTGAAGGGGCCAGGCTCAGATTCCGGCCGATTCTGATGACCTCGCTCGCTTTCGGTTTTGGTGTTCTGCCGCTGGCGCTCACGACCGGCGCGAGCGCGGGCGCTCAGAACGCTATCGGCACCAGCGTGTTGGGAGGAATGATTACCGCCACCATTTTTATTATTGTTTTCGCGCCCCTGTTTTATGTTTTGATTGAAAAACTTTTTGGCAGACAGCAAAAACAGGAAAAGCCCGGAACAAGAGACATAAAATACTTCTTCGCGATGTTCAGCGAAAGCCTCGCGGGTAAGCTGGAAAAATGGAAATTAGCCAGGAAGAAAAAAGTTTCTCGAAGGTAAAATGATATGAACAGAAAAATAATTCTTTTATTGATTGTTGTTACGCTTTTTCTTGGTGGATGCACGCTCGCGCCCAGATACACTCGTCCGGAAGCTCCGGTGCCCTATGAATGGCCTGCCGGTGAAGCATATAAGGAAGCAGCTCCTGACGCGTCAGCGCCGAAAGCCGAGGAGCTGCCGTGGCGGGATTTTATAGCGGATAAAAAGCTGCAGGAGATTATAGATCTCGCGCTAAGAAACAACCGGGATTTACGCGTGGCAGCGCTGAACGCGCAACAGGCAAGAGCTCTTTATGGAATTGGCGAAGTTTCGATTTTACCCTCGGTCAACGCGATCGGGAACTGGTATAAAGAAAGAGTTCCGGCGGATCTTTCCCCGACGGGAAGCAGGCATACAACCGAAAAATACAGCGTCAACCTCGGCATTACTTCCTGGGAAATAGATTTTTTCGGCCGTATCCGCAGTCTGAAAGACAAGGCGCTGGAAGAATATCTGGCCTCAGATCAGGCGCGTCGCGGTACGCAAATTATGCTTATATCCGCGGTGGCGCAGACATATCTAACCCTGGCCGCGGACAGGGAAGCTCTTCAATTGGTTTCCTCCACACTGGAGGCGCAGGAAACCGCGTATAATCTGATTAGGAAACGTTACAATGTCGGCATGGCCTCCCAGTTGGATCTTAGCCGGGCGCAAAGCCAGGTGGACACGGCCAGAGGCGACGTTGCCCGTTACACGCAACTGGTCGCGCAGGATGAAAACGCTTTAAACCTGTTGGTCGGGTCTCCCATAGATGAGGAATTATTGCCCCAGAACCTGGCCGAAGTCAGCGCTCCCAAAGATATTTCACCCGGACTAACTTCAGAACCGCTTTTGCTCCGTCCGGATATATTGGCGGCGGAACACAGGCTCAAAGCTGCGAACGCCAATATCGGCGCCGCGCGCGCGGCTTTTTTCCCCCGTATTTCTCTGACCACTACTATAGGAACCGCGAGCGCGGATCTCTCCGGTCTTTTTAAATCCGGCTCCGGTGTATGGAGTTTCGCGCCGCAGATTGTGATGCCGATTTTTGACGCCCGTACCTGGTTTGCCTATGATGCCGCAAAAATCGACAAAGAAATATCCATCGCCCAGTATGAAAAATCCATCCAGACGGCTTTCCGGGAAGTAGCGGACGCGTTGGCCGTAAAGGGCACGATTAGTGAACGGGTCGCGGCGCAACAGTCGCTGGTGGAAGCGTTTACGGAAACATATCGCCTTTCACAATTGCGTTATAATCAGGGAATCGACAGTTATCTTTCCGTTCTGGACGCGCAGAGGTCGCTATACGCCGCCCAGCAGGGTTTGGTTATGCTGCGCCTGGCGGAGATTAACAATGTTGTTACGCTTTACAAAACACTGGGTGGCGGCCAGGATAAATAGAGCTTCACGGCAGAAAGGTATCGTTAAATGAAAATGAGATACTGGATTACACTCGTGTTGATTTTGTTGGGGCTGTTTTTTTCTTATCCGGTTTTTGCTTCAGACAAGAAAGCGCGTAGCGCTAATACTCTTACTATTTACCTGGAAAACGACCTTTTCGGTTTTAAAAACAAAGACCGTTATTATACCCACGGAACAAAAATATCATGGGTTTCCCGTGACCTCACTAAATATCGCGATATTCTGCCCCTGCCGCTATGGATGCACAGTATGATTGAACGATTGCCCTACCTTAACGATCCGGAAAGTCTGCGCACCGTATCTGTTTCTTTGGGCCAGAATATTTACACGCCACAGGACAAGGAGCAAAAAGAGCTGATTGTGGATGACCGCCCCTACGCGGGTTCAACATACTTAGGGTTAGGCCTTCATAGCCGTAACCGGAAATACATGGATACTCTTGAATTGAATTTGGGTATTGTCGGGCGTCACTCGTACGCGGAGGATTGTCAAAAGATAATTCATGAGTGGATTGGATCGGTAGACCCTGAAGGGTGGAAAAATCAGCTGCACGACGAACCCATCATAAATTTGTATCTGGAGCGCAAGTGGAAAATTGCGCCGGACAAAAATATTAAGGGTTTTGGTTATGACGTGATTCCGCACGTGGGCATGGGTGTGGGCAATGCCTACATAGGCGCCAATATCGGAGGCCAGTTACGCTTTGGCTGGAATATTCCCCACGATTATGGCACGTATCTGATTCGTCCCGGCTCAGACAGCAGCGCTCCTTTGGATGACTCGGATCCGCGCTTTCTCCAGCCCCTGCGGCGCTTCGGCCTTCATTTTTTTCTTGGTGTCGACGGCAAAGCGGTGGCGCGCAATATTCTGCTGGATGGAAACACGTTTCGCGATAGTCACAGCGTTGATAAAAAACCTTTTGTTGCCGATTTCGTCGGAGGCGTGGGAATCATCATTCATCAGGTGAAAATAAACTATTCCTATGTGTACCGGACGAAGGAATTTGATGAGCAAAAAGAAGAACATCGGTTTGGGGCTGTTTCCGTGTCCTTCACTTTTTGATATAGAAAAAGCGCGGTGGGTTAATTTATTGTTGCCAAGTACATGACGTTAATTTGAGAAAACAAATTATAGAAAATAATTTTTAGTATCTCGAGAGGCAAACAGATGAAAATGTTTTTTATCGTTTACGCCGCGTATTTTGACGAGCGCATAACTGACACGCTTAAAAAAGCTGGCTACAAGGCATATACAAAAATGCATGATGTGACAGGTGAGGGAGAGGAAAGCGAACCAAAGCTGGACACGCATTACTCGCCCGGTAAAAACAAGACAATTTGGATGGCGGTTGAGGAAAAAAAGGTTAAAATTCTTATCGAACTGGTACGAAAAATAAAAACTGAACATCCGGGATCCGGGTTGCGTGCTTTTACTTTTCCGTTGGCGGAGGAAAAAGTTTAAAGTGAAAATGGCAGGCCAGAAAGTAACGCGCAGACAGAAAGATATTGCCCGTCTTCTGCGGGAGAAAAAACACAATCCTGCCCGCCGCTTGCTTGAAAGGCAGCAGTTTCCTGTAAAAAAACGGGATAAAGGAAAATAAATATTCGCGGTAATTATTTGCGGGATAACAATAAACCGAGGGTAACGCCGATAGCTGCGCCGATAATCGCTATCGTCATCATGTGGTTGAAGGAAGATTGCGCCATCGGAATCAGCACCTGTTCCACGCCTTTCAGGTTCGCTCCTCTGGTTATTACGGTGCTAAAAGGCAGTTGGCCAATGATGAGAGCCGAAGGACGGTACAAAAAACCGATTAAACCGCCGGCGACGAAGCCGACAATGCCTAATTTTAGCGTTAGCCAATCGGAATATTTTGAAGCCATGTTTAGTCCTTGTGCTAAAAGATATTCTAAATTAAAGTGAATATTATTGCGAGTTAATTTTCTGCGCCGCTGAGCTGGCCGCAGGCGGCGCAGATGTCCGCGCCGCGGCTGGCGCGCAGTATTGTCGTAAAATTGTTTTTAATCAGAATCTGCTGAAAATTATGCACATCCTCCGGGGGCGGCGCTTTGAATTCAGAGCCGGGGAGCTCATTGAATATAATCAGATTAATTTTGCAGCGCTGATTCTTCAGGAGCAAAGCCAGTTTTTCCGCGTCCTGTACGGAGGAGTTTACGTTAGCAATTAGAATATATTCGAAAGTAAGTAATCTTCTGCCGGGCATGGGATATTTGCGGCAGGCGGCAAGCAGTTTTACAAGCGGATATTTTTTGTTTACCGGCATGAGCTGGCTTCTGGTTTTGTCGTCCGCGGCGTTGAGTGATACGGCCAGATTAATGCAGATATCTTTTCCCAGTTGAATAATTTCCGGCGCCAGCCCGCAGGTGGATACGGTTACTTTTCTGTTGGAAAAGGCCGCGCCGAAATCAGAGGTAAGAATTTGTATCGCTTTGAGCGTGTTTTTGTAATTGGCCAGCGGTTCACCCATGCCCATCATCACGATATTATTGATGGCGGGGCTTTTCGCAGTTTCCCGCCTGAGCACGATGAGCTGGCCGACAATTTCCGAAGGAGTTAAATTTCTTTTGAACCCATGACGGGCGGTAAGGCAGAATTTGCAGCCCATGGCGCAGCCGACTTGCGTGGATATACAGATTGTCCAGTGGCTTTTCCCAGGAATCAAAACGCTTTCGATGAAGCATCCGTCTTCGAGGCGCAGCAGCGCTTTTTTGGTAGTATCCTGAGAGGTTTGAATTTTCACAATTCGCGGCAGACTAATGCGCGAGATTTGACTGAGTTTATCGCGGAAATCATGAGAGAGGGTGGTCATCTCTTCAAAAGAGGATACGTTCTTCTGGTGCAGCCATTTCATAATCTGCCGCGCGCGGAATTTTTCCTTGCCCAGGCCAATGATAAAATTTTCCATTTCTTCCAGCGTGAAAGCAAGAAGATTGGGTCGGCAATTTTCGGCGTTTCTAGCCATGAATTTTTTTGCGCAGGTTTTCGGCAATCGCGTCAATAAAACCCTGAGTATTTACTTTTTTGTTTGAAGATTTCTTTTCCGCCAAAGCGAGTAAGTCACCGGTCATCGTTCCGCCTTCCACGGTGGCGATGGCCGCCGCTTCGAGCTTGTCGGCAAAATTTATTACATCCGGCGTTTTGTCAAGTTCTCCGCGTTTGCGCAGGCCGCCGGACCAGGCAAAAATCAGCGCCATGGAATTGCTTGACGTTTCTTCGCCATTTAAGTGCTTGTAGTAGTGTTTCTGCACCGTGCCGTGCGCCGCTTCATATTCATGCCAGTCGTTGGGTGAAACAAGAACTGATGTCATCATCGCCAGCGAGCCGCAGGCGGAGGCGACCATATCCGACATGACGTCGCCATCGTAATTTTTCAGAGCCCAGAGCATGCCTCCTTCGCTTTTCATGATGCGCGCGACGGCATCGTCAATCAGGGTAAAGAAATATTCAATTCCCGCTTTTTTGAATTTATCTTTCCAGTATTTTTCAAATTCTATATCAAATATTTCGCGGAAACCCGCGTCATAGATTTTGGAAATTGTGTCCTTGGTGGAAAACCATAAATCAATCTTTTCGCTAAGCGCGTAGCTGAAGCAGGCGCGGGCGAAACTCAGGATAGATTGTTTTAGATTATGGTTTATCTGAACAATGCCTTCAGAGGGAAAATCAAATACAGAGATATTCTGGGGAGCGCTGCCGTCGCGCGGGGTAAAAACAATTTCCAGCTTTCCCGCCTTGGGAATTTGCATCTCAAAGTTGTTATATACATCACCATAGGCGTGACGGCCGATGGTTATCGGGTTTTTCCAGGAAGCCACGGCGGGTTTGATATTATTGACCAGAATGGGTTTTCTGAAAACCGTTCCGTCAAGAAGCGCGCGAATCGTGCCGTTGGGGCTTCTCCACGCTTTTTTCAAACTGTATTCCTTCACGCGGTCTTCATTGGGTGTGATTGTGGCGCACTTGATGCCCACGCCGTACTTCTGAATGGCGCGCGCCGCGTCAAAAGTTACCTGGTCATCAGTGTCATCGCGGTGTTTAACGTGAAGATCATAGTAATCTATATCCATGTCCAGATAGGGGAAAAGAAGTTTTTCCTTAACCATCTGCCACATGATACGGGTCATTTCATCGCCGTCCATTTCGACAATTGTAGTTTTGACTTTAATT
>JBFYYA010000019.1:0-21576 GCA_041310245.1 Syntrophaceae bacterium
CGCTTTTTTGCGTGATCTGGGCTTTTGCCTGCACCGAGCCGCGCCGGGAAGTCACTTTTACCATTTGTCCGTCGGATATACCCAGCTTTTCCGCCTCGGCAGGATTGATTTCCACCAAACTTTCCGGATAGCGTTCGGAAGGCCCCTGGGATCGTATGGTCATGGTGCCTGTGTGGTAATGGTATAAAACGCGCCCGGTGGAAAGGAACAGGGGATATTCTTTGTCCGGCCATTCCGCGGGCGGAATATATTCAATGGCGCTAAAGAGACCCAAACCGCGCGAGAATCTATCCTTATGTAAAAATTTAGTACCCGGATGATCAGCGGTGGGGCAGGGCCACTGGATGCCCTCATTTTCCAGCCGCTCATAAGTTATACCCGCGTAACTTGGCGTTACTTTGATGATCTCGTCAAAAATATCTTTTGCTGAGGCATATTTCATCGGGTAGCCCATTTTTGTGGAGATGTCACTGATAATTTCCCAATCCGCTTTGGCTTCACCCGGCGCGTCAACAATTTTTCTGACGCGCTGGACGCGCCTTTCTGTATTGGTGAAAGTTCCTTCTTTTTCGGCAAAGCTCGCCGCAGGCAGAACAACATCTGCCAAACGAGACGTTTCGGTGTTAAAAATATCCTGAACAATCAGCAGTTCCAAGTTGCGCAGCTCTTTTTCCACATGTTTTAAATCAGGATCGGAAAGAAGGGGATTTTCGCCCATAATGTAAAGGGCTTTAATTTCGCCCTTTCCGGCGGCGGCCATAATTTCCATCAGCGTCAGCCCGGGCTTGGTGGAGAGTTTTGCCCCCCATGCCGCCTCGAATTTTTTGTGCGCGTCTTCCGCGGCAACCTGTTGGTAAGCAGGATAGACATTGGGAAGGCCGCCCATATCACAAGCTCCCTGCACGTTGTTCTGGCCGCGTAGTGGGTTGACACCGCCGCCTTCTATGCCGACATTGCCGCAAAGCATGGACAGATTGGCGATAGACTTAACATTGTCCGTGCCGGTTATATGCTGAGTAATACCCATAGCATAGATAATACTGGCGCGCTTGGCCTGGGCATACATGCGCGCCGCTTTTTTCAAATCTTCGGACGGCACACCAGAAATTTTTTCCACGTATTCCGGCGTGTATTTTGAAACCACGGCCTTGAGGGCGTCAAAATTTTCCGTGCGCTCGGCCACGTAATCTTTCGCGTAAAGATTTTCGGAAATAATTACATTCATTAACCCGTTTAATACAGCAACATCTGTGCCAGGTTTCTGGCACAGCCAGATGTCGGCGTATTTGACTAAATCGATTTCCCTCGGATCAATGACAATCAGCTTTACACCCTGCTGGCGGATACCCCGCTTTATAAAAGAGCTGATTACGGGATGGTTTTCCGTGGTATTTGTCCCCGTCGCTAAAATCAAATCTGTATATTCCAGCTCTTCAATCGAGTTGGTCATCGCGCCACTGCCGAATGTTGCGGCCAGACCGGCCACAGTTACGGAGTGTCAGAGTCGGGCGCAGTGATCGACGTTATTGGTGCCGATTGCCGCGCGGATGAATTTTTGGAAAACATAATTTTCTTCGTTGGTGCAGCGGGCCGAGGCCAGTCCCGCAATACTGTCGGAGCCGTTTTTCTTCTTAATTGCGGATAGCTTTTCGTCAATAAATGAAATCGCTTCTGTCCAGCTTACTTCCTTCAAATCTTCATTTTTATTTCGACGGATTAATGGTTTTTTCAGGCGGTCGGGATGCTGGATAAAATCCATGCCGAAACGGCCTTTCACGCAAAGAGAGCCGTCGTTCGGCTTTCCGTATTCACGGTTTCCCGAAACTTTGATAATTTTACCGTCCTTGGAAAAAACATCAATCTGGCAGCCTACACCACAGTAAGTGCAGGTTGTGCGCGTCTTTTGCAATTCCCACGGTCTGCCGGCGAATTTCGCCTGCTTGAAGGTGATTGCTCCGACAGGGCATACCTGGAGACACTCGCCGCAGAAAACGCATGATGAATCAATGTAATCAGCATCGAAGGCGGGGCCGACTTTGGCGTGAGAGCCGCGCATGGAGAAATCCAACACTTCATTTACCTGAATTTCATTGCAGGCGCGCACACAACGTCCGCACAACACGCATTTGTTCAGGTCGCGCTGGATCATGGAATTATTATTTTCAATCGCGTAACCCGGAGGTTCTATTTCAAAACGGGGTTTTTCTATCTGCAACCAGTAAACAAGATTCTGCAATTCGCAGGCGCCGTTTTGTTCGCAGGTGAGACAATTATGGTCGCCGGATGACCACAGAAGCTCGACAATCATTTTCTGTGCGGCGCGGACAGCCGGTGTATCGGTGCGGACGATCATGCCCGGGGTCACCGGCATACAGCACGAGGCAACAAGAGAGCGCGCGTTTTCCACTTCCACCACGCAGACGCGGCAGGCGCCGACATTTGTGGTTTTTTCATAATGGCAAAGAGTGGGGATAAAAATGCCGTTTTCTCTGGCGCATTCCAGAACAGTCTGTCCGGCGGTAGCTTCCACATTCTTTCCATCTATTGTTAAAGGTATTCTTTTTTTCTCCATTTCCTGCTCCTTAATTCAGTATATTCAATTCTCGATTAAAGTTCCGCGTCGCAGCGCAAACAGCGGCAGGCTTCCTTAATCGCGTCTTCGCGACTGAAGCCTAGTTCCACTTCAGCAAAACTCAATTTGCGTGTTGCCGCGCCCATCTCCGGCATATGCAGCTGCGGTGTTTCCACTGTATCTTCATCAATTACCAGAGGAACATCTATCTTTTCTTGTACCGGTTTTTCATAAGCGGGTTCGTTGTTTGCTTTGCGGATAGCCACATCTATATCATCAGAGGCCTGATGTCCGGCAGCGATTGCGGCGATCACCGTGTCCGGGCCGGTAACCGCGTCGCCACCGGCAAAGAATTTTGGATTGGCCGTGCGTGATTTATATACATTGCCTACATTGTAACAATCCCATTTGTTGATTTCCACGCCGCTTTTCGTGTCCATAAAACTCATATCGGGAACCTGGCCGATAGCCGCGATCACAGCATCGACATTAAGCGTGAATTCAGAATTTTCAACGGCAACTGGTCTTTTGCGCCCGCTGGAGTCAAAATCGCCCAGCTTCATTCGCTGACAGGTTATCGAGCTTACTTTTCCCTTGCTGCCTTCGATTTTCAGCGGCGCAACCAGATATTCGATCTTGATTCCTTCTTCTTCCGCGGCTTTGATTTCTTCTTCGGCAGCGGGCATATCCTGCCTGAGCCTTCGATAAAGTATTGTGACGTTAGCGCCCAGGCGTAAGGCGACGCGGGCGGCGTCGATAGCGGAATTGCCGCCGCCGATAACCGCGACGTTTTTGCCCAATGAAAGTTTTCCTTTAAACCATTTATCTTCATTAGCATTGAAATCGCGCAAGAATTCCACGCCGCCGTAAACATTTTTCAGTTCCTCGCCCGGCACACCCATTTTCTGGCTTTTATGCGCTCCGGTAGCCAGATATATATAATCGTAATCTTTTTGGAGCTGCGCGACAGGTATATCTTTGCCGATCCGTGTGTTGAGGCGGATTTCCACGCCCAGCTTGCGGATATCATCGATTTCGCCATCTAAAATATTTCGGGGCAGACGGTAAGAAGGAATTCCCCAATACAGCATGCCACCGGCTTTGTTAAGTTCTTCGAAAACGGTTACTTTATAACCGCGCAGGGCAAGGTCACGGGCGGCGGTAAGCCCTGCCGGCCCGGCGCCGACAACCGCAATTTTCTCCTTGCGGGTTACGGGCACCGCTTCCGTTACGGGCCGCGGCGCGTTATCGGTAATAAATCGCTTCAAAAATTTGATAGCGATGGATTCATCCAGATTATCGCGGCGGCATTTTGTTTGGCACTTATGATCACAGACTCTGCCGCACACGGACGGAAAAGGATTGGTTTGCAGCAATATTTTATAAGCGTCATCGAATCTTTCCGCGCGAATCAAGGCGATATAGGAAGGTATATCCATTTCGATGGGGCAGGTGTGCTGACAGGGCGATTTGAACATAGCCGAACACACAGCCGCCACGCACCTATGCTCACGAATATGCTGTTCGTATTCTTTACGGAAGTAGCGTATGGTGCTCAAGACAGGGTTGGGAGCTGTTTGCCCCAGTCCGCACAGCGCGGCATTTTTAATTACTGCCGCCATTTCTTCGAGAAGGTCAATGTCTCCTTCTTTGCCTTTGCCCTGGGTTATTCTGGTAAGAATATCGAGCATCCGTTTGGTGCCCTCACGGCAGGGTGTGCACTTACCGCAGGATTCATCCTGGCAGAAATCCATGAAGAATCTGGCCATATCCACGGCGCATTTATCTTCATTCATGACAATCAGACCGCCGGAACCCATGATGGCGCCGAGTTCCGCGACTTTTTCATAATCAACGGCAGCGTTGAGGTGTTGAACTGGTATGCAACCGCCGGAAGGTCCGCCCAGCTGCGCGGCTTTAAATTTTTTGTCTTTTGGAATGCCGCCGCCGATATCATAAACAATTGTTCCCAGCTTCGTGCCCATGGGAACTTCCACCAGGCCCACGTTGGCGACATCACCAGTGAGAGCGAAAACTTTTGTTCCCTTGCTCTTTTCCGTACCGACAGACGCATGCCACTTGGAGCCGCGTAAAATAATCTGTCCGATATTGGCCAGCGTTTCCACATTGTTCAAAATACTTGGTTTTTGCCATAGACCGGCAACCGCGGGGAAGGGTGGACGGGGGCGCGGCATACCTCTTTTTCCTTCAATAGAGGTCATGAGCGCCGTCTCTTCGCCGCAGACAAATGCGCCTGCTCCCTGGTAAATTTCCAGATCAAAGTTGAATCCGGTTCCGAGAATGTTGTCACCCAAAAGGCCGGCATCTTTGGCCTGAGCGATGGCGACATTTAAGCGATGAATAGCCAGTGGATATTCGGCGCGGCAGTAAATGTAGCCATGACTTGATCCGATAGCTTTGGCCGCAATAACCATTCCTTCCAAGACGGCGTGCGGATCAGCTTCCAGAACGCTTCTGTCCATGAAAGCACCAGGGTCTCCTTCGTCGGCGTTGCAAAGAACATACTTGACATCGCCGGGAGACTGCGCGGCGAATTTCCATTTCAGCCCGGTAGGGAAGCCCGCGCCACCGCGTCCGCGCAGACCAGAATCAAGTACCTCCTGCACAATTTGCTCAGGCTTCATTTCCGTGAGCGCTTTGGCCATGCCGGCATAGCCGTCACGGGCTATGTATTCTTCTATTTTTTCCGGATCAATTAGTCCGCGATTTCTTAATACACGCAGTTCCTGAAGCGCAAAGAAGGGAATCTCCTGCATAGTGGGAATAATCTGATCTGTGCCCGGTTCCCGGTATAAAAGCCTTTCGACGATTCTGCCTTTGATCAAATGCTCTTCAACGAGTTGCGGCATATCGTCGGCTTTCAGGCTTATATAGATGACTCCTTCAGGATAAACGACAAGAATTGGTCCCAAAGCGCAAAATCCGTTACAGCCAGTTTCTACGATCTTTATTTCCTCCGCCAATCCCCTTTTATCAACTTCTTCTACTAAAGCTTTTTTTACAGCATTAGAGCCGGAAGCCTGACAACCTGTGCCTCCACAGATTAATAAGTGTGAACGAAAAACCTTCATTTAGCCTAAATCCTCCTTAAGGTATCGTCATGCTGGTATATTGCGCATGATCGTGAGAAAAAATTATCTTATGACTTCAGCGCCTTTTGCCAAAACAAACGGCGCCTGAATTTCTCCTGCCATAATATGTCTTTTGAAAACCTGCCTCATTTTGTTGGGGTTCATGTATTCATATTTTATCGGTTCCTGATTAAGCATTTCTACGGTAACCAAAGGTTCGCGGCTGCAAAGCCCCATGCAGCCTGACGTGGTGACAACCACGTCATTTGCTCCAGCCGCTTCAATTTCCTGAAGCAATGTGTCCATGACTTCTTTTGCCCCGGAAGCAATGCCGCAGGTTCCCATATGCACGGTAACTTTTACGCGGCGTTCTCCGTCACGCAGAGACATGTCTTTGTGAACTTTTTCTTTTATTTTTTTTAAATCATCTATCGTCAATTTCGCCATCGGCGTTTCCTCCCTTGATTATACTTCTATTTGTATTGAGTCAGGATTTCTTTTACTTTGGAAGGCTTTATCCTGCCGTGAACATCTTCATCTACAACCACAACAGGACCAAGCCCGCACGCGCCTAAACAACGGATACTTTCCAATGTGAACATTCTGTCTGGAGTTGTTTCACCTTCACTTATGCCGAATTCTTTCTGGAGGGCTTCCGTAATGGCTTTTCCGCCGCGTACGTAGCAGGCAGTTCCCAGGCAAACGCGGACAGTATGCTTTCCTCGCGGCGTCATGGTGAAAAAAGAATAAAAAGTAACAACACCGTACACGCGACTCAAGGGCAGGTTAAGTTCCCGCGCGATCTTTTTCTGCACGGATACGGGAAGGTATTCCAGTGCAACCTGTGCTTCTTCCAATACCGGAATCAAGCCTCCGGGTTTACCTTTGTGTTTTTCAATGATCTTGTTGAGCTTGGCTATTTGCTCGGGGGTAAATTCTTTCAACAGTTCCTGTTCTTCCACGTTCATCAAATTCCTCCTCGTTTTGGGGAGTTGCTATGCTTTGGTAGAAATTTCTTGTAAACCTTCGCTAATAACGCCCCGTATGTACTTTAGTATTTCCGGATGATTTATGGACAAATCATCGATTTCTTTACGTATTTGACGTGTGTCAAATATGAACTGCCGGTCATTATGCCTATGTTTGTAAAGAAAATCAACAGAAGAATTTCCGGCAATCAGCGCGACCAAAGTTGTTGTAATATTTCCCATAGGTTGCCTATCTAAATGGCTTAATTGAAATGTAGCTTTAACATTTGTGCCTTTTCCTTTGGCTGATTTTAATTTTAAATTACCGCCTGTCCTCTGCGCGGCATCGGTTAAAAGAGGAATGCCTAAACCAACACGCCTTACTGTTTTTGTGGTGTAAAAAGGATCAAAAACTTTTTTAATTTCCTCTTTCGTCATTCCGCTGCCGTCATCTTTTATTTCAATAGAAAGCAAATCTTTTATTTTGTTTTCATTTATATTTATTTCCACAAGCTTTGCTCCCGCGCGGATAGAGTTTTCCGCGATATCAAGAATATGCGCGGCCAGTTCCAGCATCATTGCTCCAAAATTCTGCGGCCGTTTTGCCGAGCGAAAGCCATTTTAATTTCTGCCAGTGTCGGTTCTTCAATCATAATTTTTGTCAATGCTGTTCCGATATCCTTTAAATAATGAGCGTCAGAAGAAGTTATGAATGAATAATCCTCCAATTCAGGATATACGATTCTTGCCTGTCCAATTCCCATCAGAGACGTTACTTCCAAAGCGTCAAAGGGCGTTCCTTTATCGATAAAACCAAGTTGGCTCAGCACGCTGAAACTTTCTCTGTCGATATGCGCCGCGATGGCGATGCCGTTATATTCATGTACGCGGCTCAATAAATCATTGAGAGAAATATTTGCCGCCCCGATTAATAATTTTTCGTTTATTCCTTCCACTTCTCCTTTTTCATTAACAACGGCCTGCACGCCGAAGCGGTCTTCGTCATTTATCCCGATAAGCCGTTCATAAATCATTTTCTGCATCCGGGCCTGATCAGAAAGAGAATCAAAAATGGCGATGATGTGCGCTTCTTCGCTTGTTGTTATTTCTATTCCGGGAAATACCTTAAGATTTTTCCCCTGGGCGGCCTTAATAACGTAGGGCGCGTTTTCGGAAGAATTATGATCACAAATAGCGATGATATCGAGTTTTACTTCGAGGGCTTTTTTCACAATAGCCTGGGGATGCATATCCAATTCGGCGCAGGGCGAGAGGCATGTGTGAATATGAAAATCACAGTTAAAAGCTTTGAGCATTGTCTTGTTTAGGAATTAACCCAAAATGGCCATTTGCTTCACCGGAGCGCGAAAAAATATTTCTGCTATTTTTCCGCGGCCAGTAAATTAAATATCTTACCCGTCAGTTCGAACGCGGGTAGATCGGAAACCATTATCGGCATGTTTTCCTGCGCGGCCCGCTCCATTGTTTCTTTGGCCGGCTCACAGGAATTTACCAGAATTATGGCCGCGTGTTCTTTTAGAGTGGCGACGGCAACAATATTTTGGTGAATTTGCCTTGTTATCCAGACATCTCCTGCGGAAGAATTTGCCATAACATCGCTTAAGAGATCTCCCGTGTAACCTCCTGTAACATTATTATTGAGTCTGTCATTTCCAGACCTTACTTTTAAGTTCAATTGATTTACTATTGTTTCTATATCCATAAACTAAATCCTGGTCGTATTAATTTTTTTTGATAATCATTTTTAAGTGAGTTCCCTTGTTCACTTCAGAAGTAATATCGAAAATGTCGGCGTAAGTATTTATATTATGAAGCCCCATGCCCGCTCCGAAACCCATTTCTCTTATCTGCTGATTTGCCGTGGAATATCCCGGCTGCCTGGCCAATTCGATATTGGGGATTCCCTGTCCTTCGTCGATTGCCTCAATTTGGACGGTTTCAGGCGTGACGGTGAGGCTGATGACTCCTTTTTTCGCGTAAGAAACTATGTTGATTTCCGCTTCGTAGCAGACAATAGCCGATCTTCTGACAACCGTATCCGGCAATCCTATTTCTTTAAGGATAGATTTTATGCGAGTGGAAACCGTTCCCGCATTTGTAAAATTACCGCCTTCAATATCAAAGCTGTGTTTATGTAAATTATTATCAGATTCGAGCACTGCCACTTTCAACTTTTTCCAGACAACCAACAATACCTTTTGCGTAAAGCCGGCCCGCCGTTTCAAATAAAATATATTTTGTTGTTAGAATTGGAATTTTAAGATCTTTGGCCAGAGAGAGGGTTTCGGCAGGCGGTTTTTTTCCGCGAACCAAAATAATAGCGGCAATGTCCAGAACATTGGCGATTCTAATTACCTGCGTGTTGGTCAGGCCGGTCAGCAGAAGACTGCCCGCCTTGGCGAAAGCCAGAACATCGCTCATCAAATCAGCACCAAAGGCCGTTTTTACTTCCATGTCCAGTTTATCCTGGCCTGCAATGACTTCGGCATCAAGGATTTCCTGCACTTCTCTTAGCTTCAATTCGCGCTCCTCGTTTTTTAAACACGGTAAAATTCATGTAAGAAAAAGCTTTTGATATTATTGATAAAAATAATGATATCAAACTTGTCTTCTCTTGGTTTTCGAGTACCATATTATAAACTTTAATGTCAATAAAATTATGGTGTAAAATCAGCAAAATGTTGGAACTGGGAAAGGTGATTTTGGAAGTTTGAAACAAATTTGTATTTTTCCGCTTTGACAGAGGGGTAAAATTATTCAGCTAAAATGAATCGGGCCCCGTGCCTAAAATTTTTTTTACTAATGAGATTTAATACTCAAATTTCCGCAAATTGTAAATTATAATCAATATATTTGTGAGGCGCGCGTTAGGGGTAATATATCCCCGAAATCGGGGTATCTTACCCCATAATTATTATTAAGATCAGTTAACATTGTTAATATTTCTTTCAAATCATGAATTTAACCAATTGGTATTAAAATTGCTGTAAGGGGTTAACTATTTAAGAAAACTCTAGCGGGGGAAGGAGGCGCTGTTATGGGTGATAATTGCGGCAATATATATCAGCTGAGACCTGTTTCGATTGCCAGGACATTGCCACAGATTAAAGACCACCGGCTTTTTCAGTTAAAATTGGAAGACGGAACAACATGGGAGAGTTTTGGGCATCAGCCGGGGCAATTTATTGAAGTTTCTATCTTTGGTAAAGGCGAAGCGCCGATCAGCATATCTTCTCCTCCCACAAGACCGGATACTCTGGAAATATGTGTAAGAAAAACCGGAAAGGTTACGGATGCTCTTTTTGAAATGAGCAAGGGTTCGGTCTTTAACATAAGAGGCCCTTACGGCAGAGGTTTTCCCGTCGAACAACTTAAAGGGAAAAAATTGCTGCTTATTGCCGGAGGCTTGGGACTTGCGCCCTTGCGTTCGCTTCTTCTTTATTCTCTCGATAAAAGAAAAGAGTTTGAAGATATCATCTTAATGTACGGAACAAACAATCCGGATAATGTTTTGTTTAAATATGAATTGTTGAGTTTCTTTGACCGTGACGACATAAATTATCTCTATAGTGTCGACAGAGATGAAGAAGGCATCTGGAAACAGTATGTGGGAGTGGTCACCGGTTTGTTTGATCGTACCGACCTTTCCCCCAAAGAAACCTATGCTGTCATGTGCGGACCGCCGGTTATGTATAAATTTGTTTTGCAAAAACTTCTGAAATTGGGTTTTGCCAAGGAACATATTTTCATGTCTTTGGAAAGAATGATGAAGTGCGGTGTCGGAAAATGCGGACACTGCGCTTTCGGAGACAAATATTGTTGTATTGAAGGGCCGGTTTTCCCTTATCCGGAAATTGAAAATATTAAGGAGGCAATCTGATCATGAAAAGGACGAGAAGCGTTTGTCCCTTTTGCGGATGCGGATGCAGTTTTTACATACTGTCGGAAGGAGACAGAGTGGTGGGAATTGAGCCCAGCCCGGAAAATCCGGTGAATAAAGGAATGCTGTGCGTCAAGGGTTGGAACGCGCATGAATTTATTCAGTCGCCCGAGAGGTTGACTAAACCCTTGATAAGGAAAAAAGGCGAGCTTGTCGAGGCGAGCTGGGAAGAAGCCTTGAAGCTAGTCGCGCAGAAGCTTCTGGGTATAAAAGAAAAATTCGGGCCCCGTGCCTTGGCTTTTTTGTGTTCCGCAAAAGTGAGCAATGAAGAAAATTTCCTTTTCATGAAGCTGGCAAGGGCGGTTTTTAAAACAAATAACGTCGATCATTGTGCCCGGCTTTGACACAGCTCAACTGTGGTCGGTCTGGCCGCAACATTTGGTTCGGGCGCTATGACAAACTCGGTAAATGATTTCGATGACGCCGATTTGTTTCTGGTTACGGGGTCAAATACAACCGAGCAGCACCCGCTAATCGGGTCGCGCATTATCAATGCTAAACAAAGAGGCGCCCAATTGCTGGTTATTGATCCGAGAGAGATACCGCTGGTAAAATTCGCTGATTTGCATCTGAGACAGAATATCGGCACGGATGTGGCGGTGCTCAACGGCATGATGAATGTGATTATTGAAGAAGGTATTTATGACAAAGAATTTGTCGCAAGCAGAACGGAAAATTTTGAACAGCTCAAGGAAGTTGTGAGCAAGTATCCGCCGAAAGTAGTCGAAAAAATTTCCGGTATCGCTGCCGCGGATTTGAAGAAGGCGGCGCGGATGTATGCCAAGGCGGATAAAGCGATGATTGCTTACGCGATGGGTATCACCCAGCACACTACCGGCGTGGATAATGTGAAATCATGCGCGAACCTGGCCATGCTCACCGGCCACCTGGGGCGTGCCGCTGTTGGCGTTAATCCTTTACGCGGCCAGAATAACGTGCAGGGCGCCTGCGATATGGGCGGACTGCCCAATGTTTACAGCTCGTATCAGCCGGTTATCGATGCGGCGGTAAAAAAGAAATTCGAAGAAGCATGGAAAGTGGAAGGGCTCGATGACAAAGTTGGCCTGACCATAACCGATATGATGGACGCCGCGCAGAAAGGCGATCTCAAAGCTCTATACATCATGGGAGAAAATCCTCTGATGAGCGATCCAAATACAGCGCATATTGAACAGTGTCTTTCCAACCTTGATTTTCTCATCATTCAGGATATTTTCCTTTCGGAAACGGCGAAAAAAGCTGACGTTGTTTTGCCCGCCGCTTCTTTCGCGGAAAAAGAAGGCACGTATACCAACACGGAAAGGAAGGCGCAGCTTGCCTATCAGGCTGTTAACCCTCCGGGTCAGGCGCGTCCGGACTGGCAGATTATTTGTGAAATAAGCAAGCTTGCCGGTTATCCGATGAATTATACTTCGCCCGCTGATATAATGAAGGAAATAAACGCTCTATCTCCTTCCTATGGTGGCATAACTTACGAAAGATTAAGCAAGAATACGGGCCTGCAATGGCCATGCCCCAACGTGGAGCATCCGGGCACGGCCTTTTTACATAAGGATAAATTCAGCAAAGGGCAGGGAACATTCATGCCCTGCGAATTCAAGCCGCCCGCGGAAATGCCTGATGAAGAATATGACTTTATGCTGACCACGGGAAGAATTTATTATCATTTCCATACCGGCACGATGACGCGGCGCGTCAGTATCCTGGAAAGGGAAGCGCCGGAAGCGCTCCTGGAAATAAATCCGGATGACGCCAAAAAACTCGGCATAAGAAATAAAGACAAAGTTGAAGTGAGCTCGCGCCGTGGGTCAGTTCAGCTCAAAGCCGAAGTTACCGAACGCGTGCCGCAGAAGGTTGTTTTTTCCACATTTCATTTCAACGAAGCATGTATAAATTTATTGACCAATTCCGCCTTTGATCCCATCGCGAAAATTCCGGAATATAAAGGTTGTGCGGTAAAAATAAGGAGATGCGCATGAAGACACTGGCCAAGAAAGACATTAATAAAATAATCGGTATATGGGCGCAGAAGCACGCTCTACTGGCTCCGGCAAAGATGGATAACGGCGATTGCATCTTCGGCGCGTTTGACGAAAAAACATTTACCTTAGATTATAAAAAGCCACCGCTTTCGCCCAAATCTTTTTTCTTTCCGCAGGCCGAAATTATTTTCCGCGTGGAAAATAACAAATACAATGAGGTTGTCGCGGCAAAAAAAGGCCTGATTTTCGGTTTGCGTTCCTGTGATATGATGGGCATCCGTCAGGCATCAAGCTTTATGTCCCGTGACAATGAAGACATTTATTATAAGGCCAGGCAAAGTTCCGCGGCGACGGTGGTAATGGCCTGCCCGCAGGCGCAAAATGAAACATGTTTTTGCACGACGACACTTAGCGGGCCTGTCGCCAAAAAAGGATTTGATTTACAGCTTTACGACACGGGCGATGTTTTTCTTGTCGAAGTAGGCAGCCCACGGGGTGAAGAGCTGCTTGCCGGCATACCGCTGGCCGAAATGGAAGAGGCCAAAGCTAAACAAAAAATCGATGAATTTATCAAAAAAGCGCGTTTAACAATTCCTGAAGTGAAATCGGTTGCGAGCGCGATGGATAAACTCAAAGATAAAAAAGTCGCGGAAAAAGTATGGGATGATTTCGGCGCCAAATGCATCACCTGCGGCGGCTGCGCTTTTGTGTGCCCCACCTGCACCTGTTTCAATGTTTATGATCACCAGAACTCTCCGGGCAATGGCCTTCGTCTGCGGGCTTGGGATGCCTGCCTCTACGGCGGATTTACCCGTGAAGCATCAGGTCACAATCCACGCGTTAGCCAAGCCTTGCGCCTCAAAAGACGGCACGAGCATAAACTGCTGGATTATAACAAGACCGATATTCAGGATGGGCTGTGCGGTTGTGTTGGTTGCGGACGCTGTTCCGATTATTGCCCGGTGCATATCGGAACACTGGAAGTTGTTAAGGCTATTGCCGGATAAGCTGATAAGAAAATAAAAACTAGCGGAGGTTTTCATGCCGGAAAAAAGAAAAATATTAATTATTGACGATGACCAGGATTATGGCGAAGCGATTAAAATGGTTTTGGAGAGCAACGGGTTTGAAGTAAAGCATGCCTTAAACGTTCAGGAAGGACGCAAATCCATTGAAGCCGAAAAGCCCGAACTTATTGTTCTTGACGTTATGATGGATAAGCACACGGACGGATTCGATTTGTGCTACGATCTAAAACATGATGAGGCTTGCAAGAACATTCCTGTTTTAATGGTCACGGCCGTTACCGGAAAAACCGGTTTTAAATTTTCTCCGGAAACAGACGGCGAATACCTGCAGGCAGATGATTATATTTCCAAACCTGTGGCGTCGGCGGAGCTGCTGAATAGGGTAAAAAAACTGCTCAACTGATTCCTTCCATATTCGGCCCGATGAGTGTAAAGAATGTTTGATAATGCTAGGTTATCCATGCTAGTATTTGATAACTATTCAAAAGCGGGCTGACACAATGAAAATCAAAAATATTCACACCAGACGGCTTTTCAGGTTAGACCTGCAAAGCCGTCTGGCTGTCGGCTTTTTGGTTGCCACTTGTCTGACGGGTGTTTTTGCGACTCTCGTAAGTTTGTGGACAATTAACCGCAATACAATAGCCGAGGTTCAAAACAGAGTTCGTCAGGATATCAACACGGCCAAGTTAATCTATAACTACAAAAGCGAACAAATAAAATCCGTAATTCAGTTTGCCGCGGAAGGCAGCGATCTCCAAGACCTGATAAACAGGAATGATGTATACGGCATGGGTTACATGGCGGGGCAAATAAGAAAGAATGCCCAAAACAATTTTGGTAATGGAAACGTTATTCTTGATATGTTGACGCTTGTTGATGCCAGAGGAAGAGTTATTTACAGAGCGGCCAATCCGAAGGCAGCAGGTGATAGTCTGCTTCATGATTCGTTAGTAAAAACATGTATAGAAAATAAGAAACCCGTGGCGTCAACGGAGTTGATGTCGCTGAAGGAAATATTAAAAGAAAATCCCTCCCTCGCGAAAAAAGCCACCATTGATATTATCAAAACACCTTTGGCTGCTGAAATCGATAAAGATAAATTAACAGATGGCATGGTCATGAAAGCGGCTTATCCGATAATGGATAGAAATGCGGATATGTTATTGGGTGTCTTAATCGGGGGCGTTCTTATTAACAACGATAATGAAATAGTAGATCAAATAAAAGAAACAGTTTACCACGGAGAAAAATATCAGGGCAGGCAAATGGGCGTCGCCACAATTTTTCAGGGCGGAGTCCGGATATCCACCAATGTTATGACCGAAGATAACAAAAGGGCTATCGGGACTATTCTTTCCAAGGAAGTTTACGACAGAGTCATTGTGGAAGAGAAAGATTGGGCGGGCAGGGCTTTTGTTGTCAACGATTGGTATATAACCACTTATACGCCGATTTTCAATATAAACAAAAAAATTATCGGTGTTCTCTATACGGGAATATTAGAGGCCAAGTACCGTGATATTAAATGGGAAATGATCTGGATTAACCTTGGAATAACTGTTTACGGTATGCTCATCGCGTTTATTATATCGCTGCGCCTGGGTAATAATATCATAGAAAGAATAAAAATTTTGAAAAGGGGCACTGAAGCTATCGCGTCCGGTAATCTGGATTACAAATTATCACCGGACAAAGTATCCGGTTTTGATATGCTGGATGAAGCCTTCAATGACATGGCCAGGTCACTCAAAGAACACAACGACCAATTGCAACGGATGCATCAACATCTGGCCAGAACCGAAAAACTGACCGCCATGGGGGAAATGGCGGCGGGTGTCGCTCATGAAATCAATAACCCGCTTGGAGGAATTCTTTTATACAGCAGTCTTGTTCTGGAAGACTTGCCGCAAAACAGTCCAGTGCGCGATAATATTCAAAAAATAATTTATCAGACCAACCGTTGTAAAGATATTGTTCAGGGTCTGCTTGATTTTTCCCGCACTCCCACCGGTGAGATGGTTCCACTGCAGGCCAACCAGGTAATAACTACGTCGTTGAATCTGGTAAAGGATCAGGCGATGTTTCACGGCATCGAAATCGAATGTAGTTTTCAGGAAAATCTTCCGGAAATTATGGGAGACAGATCCCGGCTTGAAGAAGTATTTTTAAACTTGTTTATCAACGCGGCGGATGCCATGAATGGGAAAGGAAAGCTGACAATAACAACCGGAATAGGCCAGAACAATTGTGTTAAAATATCAATATCTGATACGGGAAAAGGAGTTGATAAAGCGCTTTTGGTCCATATTTTTGAGCCGTTTTTCACGACAAAAGAACCGGGCAGGGGAACAGGACTGGGTCTTTCCATTGTGTACGGAATAATAAAAAGACATAAGGGCACAATTGACGCGGAAAGCGAAAAAGACAAAGGCACTACTTTTATAATAACTTTGCCCGTGCATAAAAATAACAACAGCATAGAGAAAGATAAATCCTCCTGCGAATGAAGGCAAAATATCTTAAAGAGATAAGGTTGATGTTTTTTGTTGCAGTTTATATTTATTGATATTAACATAACAAAGCATGCGCGAAAAATATCGTAAATATTTGTAATAATAAGTGTTTTTGGTTTAAAGAGGCCAGGTGAAAGAAAAGAAAAATATAAAAACTAAAATTCTGATTGTTGACGATGAAGAAGCTATTCGTGATGGATGCCGTCAAATTCTTTCCAAGCAAGGTTATCAGGTAGATTGCGCGGGAACCGCCGCGGAAGGGCTGAAACTGGCGCTAAAGGATATTTATGACATAATATTGCTTGATGTGCGCATGCCGAAAATGAGCGGACTGGATATCTTAAAAAAATTAAAAGATGAAGAGTTTATCTCCGCAAAAATCATTATGATCACCGGATACGCCACGATACCGCTTGCTGTTGAAGCCATGCGTTACGGCGCGGTAAATTTTTTATCAAAGCCGTATTCAGCCGAGCAGTTAAGAGAAGCGGTGAGTGAAGCGTTACAGGGTTATAATGATGCCGAAAATAATAAAGATATCCCCATGCTCATCGGCCTCAGCGATTACATGAAAGAATTGAAAGATTCCATCAAGCGTATCGCCCAGACGGATAGCACGGTTCTTATCACCGGTTTAAGCGGCACGGGCAAGGAGCTTGTCGCGCGTACAATTCATCAGTTGAGTAAGCGGGCGGACAGACCATTTGTTCCCGTTGATTGTTCATCACTCGCGGAAAATCTTATGGAGAGTGAACTTTTCGGCCATGTGAAAGGCGCTTTCAGCGGCGCGACGGAATCACGCGAAGGGCGTTTTCAGATAGCCGACAAAGGCTCTTTGTTTCTTGATGAAATTTCCAATATCAATCTCAATACTCAGGCAAAATTGCTGCGCGTTATACAGGAGCAGGAAGTGCCGCGTGTGGGAAAATCGGCGCCGGAAAAAGTGGACGTGCGTTTGATTACCGCGACTAATAAAGATTTGCGTTCCGAAATAGCGGAAGGCAGATTTCGCGAAGATTTGTTTTACCGGCTTTCCGTCGTGCTTCTGGATATAAAGCCGTTGTCGGAACATAAGGCGGACATTCTTCCCATCGCCGAACATTACCTGGAATATTATCAGAAAAAGCATAAAAGCAAAGTGCGTTATCTTTCGGAAGATACAAAAAAATCTTTGCTTTCCTATAAGTGGCCGGGAAATGTACGTGAACTTAAAAACACGATAGAAAGATTATGCGTTATGGTTGATCACGACACGGTCAACCTGTCTGATATACTGTATTACGGCCAAGGCGAGGGAGCGAAAGCGCCGGTTGTTGATTCGTCATCCGGAAGGATGACCCTGGTGGATGTGGAAAAAGAACATATTGAAAAAGCTTTAGGGCATTTTAATTTTCAGATTAATAAAACGGCAATATTTCTTGGTATCGACAGAAAAACACTGCGCATAAAAATGCGCAACTACGGCATAAAAACCCAGCGTTGAAAAATAACTCATAAAATAGGGGTATTTTGCCCCTTAACCTGTTTCCCAGAGGGGTTATTGCCTGTATATCCTGTAAAAACAATTAGTTATAATCTGGCATCATCTTTGCTCATATAAAGTAATAAAAGCGGTATGGAGGTGATTAATCATGACGATTAAGAAGAAAATACTCCTGATCGACGACGATAAGGACTTTTTATTTGCCACTAAACTCATTCTGGAAAAAGGCGGTTATGAAGTATTCATGGCTGAAGACGGCAAAACAGGCGTGGAAAGGTGGAAATCCATAAACCCTGATCTCGCCATTATCGATATGATGATGGAAACATGGGGTGAGGGCTTTTCCGTTTTGAATAAAATCCGCGCCACCGATACGGGAAAAGACACGCCTCTGTTTATGCTCAGCGCTGTCGATCTGCAGGGACCTTATGGTTCGTTTGAACCGCCTCCTGAATTTCCCAAAGTCAACAGGGTGCTTCACAAGCCGATCAAAGCCGACGAACTTTTGCGTATTATAGCTCAGGAAATAGGCGACAAATAAAATGTCCGCTGAAACGGAAAGATCTTTAATCCTAATAATCGATGATGAAGAAGCGCTGCGGGATGGCTGTCGTCAGGTTCTGGAAAAAAGTGGTTACAAAGTTATTGCCGCCGAGCAGGGCGCCGAAGGCATAAAGCTTGCCCGCGAACAAAAGCCGGACATGGTGTTTGTCGATCTTAAAATGCCGAACATGTCTGGAATGGAAATAATGGAAATTCTCTCCCGTGATATACCCGATACAATTCTTGTGATGATTACCGGTTACGCTTCTATCGTATCCGCGGTGGAAGCCATGCAAAAAGGCGCTTATGATTACCTGCCCAAGCCGTTCAGCCCCGACCAGTTGCGGGCGATTACCAAAAGAGCGCTGGAACACCGCACGCTTAAAATCGAAGCAAAAAAACTTAAAGAAGAAAAAGAGATGATGGAAAAAAACTTCATCACTTTTGTCAGCCATGAAATGCGTTCACCGCTTGTTGTTGTCCGCCAGTATTTTGAAACGCTCAAGGAAATAGCCTCGGATAAATTCGATAAGGATGTAAAAGAAATCATAGAAAGGTGCAACAAACGACTGCAGAATCTGGAAGAAATGGTTGAACACTGGCTGGATATCAGCCGGATTGAAAACGGCACGTTCGCGCAACAAAAAGATCCGGTGAACCTTATTTCTATCATGCAGCGCGCCATAGAAGAAATGACCCCGCTTTGCCGCAAAAGGGTCATTACTCTCAAAACAGATATCCCTCAGAATATACCTGCCATAGCGGGTGATGAAGAAAGCCTTGTCCGTGTTTTTACCAATTTGATCGGAAACGCCACAAAATACACGCCGGAAGGCGGCGCAATAGAAATCAGCATGAAAAGCGACGATTATTACACAATAGTGAAAGTAGCGGATAACGGCTGTGGTATTCCGCAAGATAAACTGCCTTTTATTTGTGAGCCTTTTTTCAGGGTTAAAGGAAAAGAAGAAAGAGAAAGAGGTTCAGGCCTGGGGTTGGCCTTTTGCAAAAAGATAATGGAATCTCACAATGGCAGGATAGAAATATTGTCCAAAGAAAAAGAGGGAACAACATGCCTGCTTACATTCCCCGCCGTTGTAAAAACAAAAAAGTAAAATCAAAAATAAAATTTATAACATATTTGAAAAATTGCTGATTTCATATATAATGCGAATGCTTTTAAGGTAATTATTATGAAATATTACGATGAAGACAGCTATCGTTTTCATAAAAAAGATGTACCCGACAAATGCTTTTGCTGTAGCCAAAAAGCCGAGCGGTTACTTATTATGAGGCATATAGAAAGCCAGATGATGGTTCATCTCTGCCCAGAATGCATGATTGAGAACAGTGACGATTATCTTTTAGACAATACCAGACCGTGGACTGGCCCGCAGATAAAGTAGCGATATCTCATCTACGATAAATCCGGAAAATCACGCGTGACCGACATTTTCCATTTTGGATCACGTTTTTGCAGAAAAGAATCTATTCCTTCAAGCGCGTCCGGTTTAGTGCATACCCATTCAAAAATTTTAAATTCCTTCGCGTCAACTTCGGAAACTGAAGACGTAAGAGAATCCCACAAAAGCCTTTTAGATATGGCCACGGATACGGGCGCGGCTTTATGAAACTCGCGGGCGAGCGACATTGCCGCGGGCAAAACATCATCCGTGGGAAGCGCTTGTGAGGCCAGACCCATCTGGGCAAACTCGCTTCCCTTAATCATCCTTCCGGTTAAAAGCAGATCCGCCGCGCGCGAAAGTCCGGCCACACGAGCCACGATGACATGAGAAGAAAGCTCCGGCGTGATTCCCCGGCGCACGAAAGCAAACTGAATTTTGGCGTCTTCGGCGACAAAGCGTATATCGCAGTTCATGGCAAAAGTTATTCCCACGCCGATAGCATGTCCGTTAATTGCCGCGATTACCGGTTTTCTAATCTGCCAGGGCATCACGGCGGGAAAGGCCAGTGACGCGCGCCGCGTTTCTTCATCTTCGGCAGCACCCACTTCAAAGGCTGTCTCCCCGCTTAAATCAGCGCCCGCGCAAAACGTTTTTCCGGCTCCGGTTATCACGATAGCGCGCACGGAATCATCTCTATCCAGTGAAAGAAGCGCCGCGCCCATTTCGCGCGCCATCTGCTGCGTCCAGCTATTCATCGCCTGCGGCCGGTTAAGCGTAATTGTCGCGATACCGCTTTGAGTATTTAATAATATTTCTGAATAAGACATTTTCCCTCCGTAAAACTTATTTGTGGGCTATTTAAAAGGATTGTATCCCGGTTTCTTGTAAAGATTATCGTGCTTTTCAAGGATATCCGGTTTGTAAACTTTTTGCGCCCAATCTTCCGGCAGGATTTCTTCAAAAGCGACGGAAACTGTTTTTTCTTCGCATTTGGCGATAGCGACAACGTCTTCGGTAATTTTTCCGGCAAGTTCGTTTTTTTGTTGCTCAGATCTTCCCGGATAGAGTTTTACAATAATGTGGGGCATTGTTTGCTCCTTTATACTATTTAGCAACAACAACGCGGTCGCGTTCTTTGGCCGTGTAAAGAGCGCGGTCGGCGGCATCCAGCAGGCTTTTATCATTATCGCCGTGCAGAGGATAACAGGCCACTCCCGCTGATAGTGTAACGCTTACTTCCTTATAGAAAACAAATGTTTATGCGGGCACATGCATGTGCGGCACAAAAGGTGTTTTTTGAATAATATGTTTGCTTTCCATTTAAAGCCGATTTTACTCGTTTTTTTCCATATATACAAAGGATATTTCCTTGTTGTTCTTTTGAGTTTGCCGGGTTTTACGGTTTTGTTTAGCGCGGAAAAATTTTCAGATAAGCTATTTATGGCTCAAAAAGCGGTTACGAGATTAATCAAATAATTTTTTTCCCAAAGTGAATAGAAGCTTAATGCTCAGCAGAAAAAAAGCGGCAAGTAATATTCCGGCGATAATGACAAAAACGAATTCATTCAGGTCGCTTATTTTTTTGAGCAAGATATAAATGCCGAGAGGCGCGTTGAGCAAAAGCCCGGTAATCAAACCGGGTGCGTATTTTTTCAGGACGATTGTCGCGACGAGGTGCGGAAAGAAGACGTTTACAATCATCACCAGGACAAAGCCCAGATAAACATATTTTGCCGCGGCATAGGCAGCGCCGAAAATGAAATACTGAAACGTCAGCAAATAGCCAATGGCAGTGATAATAATCACGGCAAAGCGAAATTCGTTAGGCGAGACTTCTTTGTGGTATTTGCGGGCGTGCTTTGACCAGCCGGGTAGCCACAGCTCTTCTTCGATATTGTGCAGAGAAAATCCCAGTAAAAAAAGCATTTCAATCATCGATTAATCCTTGATGTTTTTCTCCAGATAAACAAAAGATATTTCATCGTTATACTTTTCAGTTTTGAAGGCATTGTAACGCAATTGATT
>JBFYYA010000020.1:0-2744 GCA_041310245.1 Syntrophaceae bacterium
GGCATCACAAATATCAACTTTTTCGAAATAATATTTTGAAGTGTTTTTTGCCGCGATATCTTCCAGGTTCAGAGGATTTCCGGCGTAAGTCAACTTATCAACGTTAATTATATTCCCTTTATATTTATTTGATTTGACAAGATATCGGATGAAGTTGCTTCCAATAAATCCGCAACCGCCCGTAACCATTAAATTTTTAAATATTCTTGATTTTACTTTTCCTTTTTTCATTAATTGTTTTTTCATTTTATTTTGTTCTCTTCTTCTATAAGCACGTATTTAAAATATTACTTTCTAATGTCATAATTTATCTTTTATAAAAATTAATAAATTATAATTTAATGAAAAATATGAGGTGTTTTATTAAGTTTATTATATCGTTTTAATAATAAACTTATCCGAGGAAGGCAGCGCTTGATAACTTCACGCTGCCACACCCCAGACAAATTCAACAATTACAAATTACCGCTTGAAATTATTCTAACTCGTTTATCCCAAGACCTATTTCTTTTTCGCGACCTTTTTCTTTGCTACTTTCTTCTTGGCGACTTTCTTTTTAACAACTTTCTTCTTGGGGGCAGCTTTCTTCTTTGCTACTTTCTTTTTCGGAGCCGCTTTTTTCTTCACTACTTTTTTCTTTGTTGCCATTTACCAATTCCTCCTTTTAAAGTTTGTTTTTTGATTAACCAAATCTCAACTCCCTAATTTAGGGAAATTTTACTTTATTTTTTTCCATAGGTCAACAAAAAGAACATCTTTTTTAATTTTTTTTTCAATTTTATTTTTTCGCGAATATATTATTTTTCGAACTTAATATTGTCAGGCAAATCTTTTTCATGAGAAAAATATTTTTCATATATTATATCTGATCAAATATATGTCCTCGCTCCCATGTAGCCTCGTGAATAGTAGGAAGTATGCAATGAATCGATGCGAATCATTTTGCCCTGATAAGAGGCGTGAATAAATTTTCCATTCCCGATATAAATACCGACATGTGATACCACGTTTGCTCTTTTTAAAGCGAAGAATACCAGATCTCCTTTTTTAATATCTTTAATTCTATCCACAGGCGTGCCTGCTTCATATTGCATCGCGGAATTTCTCGGCAAATTAAGTCCGTTTAACTGATAAATTGTCATAGTCAGGCCGCTGCAATCAAATCCTCTTTCTGAAGACGTGCCACCCCAAAGATACGGCACCCCGATAAAATCATGAGCTGCACTGACTAACGCTTCCCGCAAATAATTTGTGCCGTATTGCTTCTGCCTCGCGACAGCATAATCTTCCGGCAAAACAATATAATACTCTTCAATTGTGCCTCTGTCTTTCAAAGATTGAGCCATTTTCATAGCCTGCTCTTTTGTGGAATAGTTTCCGAAACGTACTTTATACAATCCGTCTGATGCTTTAAAATAAGTTGAATCGAGGCCGCGTGTCCGCAGAAGATTAGTCAGTCGCGCCGCGTTATCAACATTTGCAAACGCGCCCGCCTGAATAGTATAGCCCATTAAATCTAAAGTTTTCTTTTTTAGGGGAACTTTTACTACGTGAGTTGTTCTACTCGAACATGAACAAACAACTGAAATTATGATTAGCGCTGAAAGTATTACATGAATTTTTACTTTCATGTTGTGGATTGTAACAGAAAAATATTTTTATGTAAATTATTATTCCCACTTTTCTTTGACAAAAAAAATTGCCTCATCTTTTGTGTTGATTTTTCCTTCCAGCTGTTCATTTTCCAGTTTTTGTAAAATGCGTCCCATATTCTCACCGGGCGCGTAGCCCAGATCTATTAAATCATTACCGGTAAGCAAGCGCGCCGGATGCAGATCATCAATATCCAGTTCCTGCAATTTATCTTTGCAGAATTCATAATTATCAAGCATGCCGTGGCTCGCCAGGCAGTCCAGGCTATGCAATTCCAGATGTAAATCGAAATTCGGCATGCGCAGAAAACGTTTCAACCTTCCGGGCCGCATTTTGTGAACATTCATAAAAACCATGTGATAATGAATTAAATCTATGACCGTCTCGCGCTGAACTCGTGATAATTTAAGGCGTTTCATTATATTATCGGCGATTTCTTCACCACGTTGGACATGACCATAAAAATGAACGCCTTTTTCATCCTCTGTTCTTGTAAGAGCCTTTCCCACGTCATGTAAAAGCGCCGCCCATGCCAGGATTTTATTCGCTTGGCCGTCTTCTTCTTTAGGCAAGAGCTCTAACATTTTTAATGTATGCTGCCAAACGTCACCTTCCGGATGAAAACGTGGCGGTTGGTCAACTCCTATTAAATTTTCTATTTCCGGTAATATTTGCGGTAAAATGCCGGTTTCTGACATTAACTCAAAACAACGCCGCGATCCCTCTCGGGTGATAATTTTAGTCAATTCCTCCTGAATTCTCTCCGCGCTGATTTTTTTAATTAGGGCGCAATTATTTTTAATTGCCTGCTTTGTCCGCTCTTCGATATTATAATTAAGATTTCCGGCAAAACGAACAGCTCTTAGCATACGTAAATAATCCTCGGAAAATCTTGTTTCCGGATTTCCGATGGTGCGAACAATCTTCTTTTCTATATCTGCTCTTCCCTCAACATAATCGATTATTTGACCGTTTGCCGGATCCATCAACAAGCCATTGATGGTAAAATCCCTCCTGAGAACATCTTCACGCGCGCTTGAATAATGAATCTTTACAGGACGTCTGCCGTCTTCATAATCGTCATCCCGCCG
>JBFYYA010000021.1:0-3336 GCA_041310245.1 Syntrophaceae bacterium
ATTTCGGATATTTATTAGTTTTATATTACTAACATATTGTAAAAGAAAAAAAAAGAAATAAATATATGATAAATATGATATTTCATGGCCTAATATTTATTAGAAGAAAATGCCATATCAATGGAAAGTGCTAATTAGCAAGATATCTTTTCTTGACGAGCCTATGTGAATGTTTTACGATTACACTGTATTGGAAATAGGGTGATTTTGAAGGTGGATATGAAGTCGTTTACGGAAAAAACAAAAAACGATAACGTTATACATTCGCAAATTCTTGATATCCGTGATAAAAATCTGGTGATAAAGGAAGTAAAGTATATCGTATCATTGATTGACCATCTGTTTGACTTCAGCCATTTTGAACAAGCCTTCCGTGATGTAGAAAAACTTTTTAATGGCCAATATCCGGGGTTTCGCGCCTGCAATACGGATTATCACGATTTTAAACACACGATGCTCGTGCTGCTGGCGATGGCGCGCCTATTGCACGGCGCGCATGTCGAAGGAATAGAGTTTACCGATAAAGAAATCAATATTGGTTTAATCAGCGCCCTGATGCACGACGTTGGCTATATCCAGTCACAAGACGATATCGAGGGCACGGGCGCCAAATACACGCTCATGCACATCAAAAGGGGAATACAGTTCGTCCAGAATTATTACGATAATGATAGCTACTTCAATGATGATCTGGAAAATTTCAGCGATATCATAAGTTGCACTGGCCTGAGCATTAATATTGAAGATATAAATTTTTTGTCGGAAAATATGGAATTATTGGGTAAAATGCTGGCCACCGCAGATTTATTAGGCCAGATGTCCGACAGGTTTTATCTGGAAAAACTTGTGCCGCTTTTCCGCGAATTCGAAGAAGGCAATGTTCCCGGGTTTGCCAGCGAAATAGACCTTTTGCAGAAAACATCCAATTTTTACAGTGTGGTAAAGGTAATGCTCGAAAAAAAGCTGGGCAACGTAAAACGTTTCATGCCCTCCCATTTTAAAAAAAGATGGCACATCGAAAGAAACATTTATGATGAAGCTATCGAAAAAAACATAAATTATCTGAGGTTTGTCCTGAAACATCATGATAAGAACCTCAGCACTTACCTCCGCCGCAACTCCGTAACAATTCAATAAGTTAAAAGAAATTCGCTAATTTTGTGTCAGAGTAATTAATTAGCTGCGCCCGACGGACATCACTTGACAAGCAGAAAAATATATGTATATTCATTGTATATACAAGGAGGCATTTATATGGAAATAACCATTCAAAAATGGGGTAATAGTCTGGCGATAAGGATACCCGGCAGTTATGCAAAAGACATCAATTTAAAGCAAGGTACGCCGGTGGATTTACTCAAAAATGCCGATAATATTGTAATTGTTCCCAAGAAAAAAAAGTTGAGGCTGGGGGATTTACTTTCTAAGGTAACGGCCGCAAATATTCACGAAGAAGAGTTTGCAGAGGAAAGTATTGGAAAAGAAAACTGGTAAATATATTCCATCTCGCGGTGATATTGTCTGGTTATCATTCAATCCTCAGAGCGGACATGAACAATCCGGTCATCGTCCGGCAATAGTTATATCGCCAAAAGAATATAACGCGAAGGTCGGCTTGGCAATATTTTGTCCTATAACATCGAAAATAAAAAATTATCCATTTGAAGTAAAAATAAATTTGAAAAATAAAATTAATGGGGCAATCCTTTCTGACCAGTTGAAAAGTTTGGATTGGCAAAAAAGAGAAGCTAAATTCATCGCAAAAGCTCCAAAGAAAGTATTGAAAGAAGCTATCGAAAAATTAAATCTCTTAATAAATATTGCCGGCTAAAAAGGGCAGCCTTATCTGCCGAAGACGGATGAGGAATCGTAAAGATCCATCACTGCGTTTCGGGACAAGGATTTCTCGCTTCGCTCGAAATGACTACGACAGTATTTTTTAATTAAGGTTTCTATTCTGAGAAAAAAATGGAGGAAAAATAGTGAAAATATACGTCAAAAAAGGAAATCTCGCCGAAGTTAAAACCGAAGCAGTTATCCTTGCTCTGTTTGAAGAAAATAAAAAATTGTTCGGCTTGCCTTATGATGTCGATGCCAAATCCCAGGGTTTAATCAGCGAGCTAATCAGCAGCCAGGATTTTGAAGGAAAAGAATCTCAGGTATCCGTCATTTACACCCGTGGCTTGATTCCGGCAAAAAGGATTGCCGTTGTCGGTTTAGGCAAGACAAAAGAATTTAAGCTGGATAAACTGCGCGCCGCCTACGCGAAAGTAATGCGCCATCTTCGCGATATAAACATCAAAGAAGCGGCAACGGCATTTGATTTTAATATGCTTCCCGGCCAGAAAGAAAAATTGGCGCAAGCCGCGCTGGAAGGAGCTGTTTTAGGGCTTTATCAATACACGCCATTTAAAACAGTAGACAGAGATAATATCAAAGAGATTAAGCAGTTGGAACTAATCACGAATAATGAAGATTATGCCTTGCTAAGTGATATAGCAAAAAAGACTTCCATAATTACTGACGCGGTTTATTTAACCAGAGATCTTGTTTCCGCGCCGGCAAACGAAATGACGCCAAGCATTCTTGCGCAAAAAGCGCGTGAAATTGCCCGGCGGGAAACTGTCAGCTGCAAGGTTCTGGATAAAGCAGCCATGAAAAAATTGGGAATGAACGCTCTTTTGGGCGTTGCTTCCGGCAGCGCGCAGGAACCAAAATTTATTATTCTGGAATATTCAGGTGGCAAAAAAGGCCACGCGCCGATTGTGCTGGTCGGCAAAGGACTAACTTTCGACAGCGGCGGTATCAGCATAAAGCCCGCGGAAAAAATGGATGAAATGAAAACAGACATGTCCGGAGGAGCGGCGGTTATGGGCGCGATAATGGCCGCATCTGATCTGCGCCTGCCGCTTAATGTTGTTGCGCTGATTCCCGCTACGGAAAATATGCCCAGCGGCACCGCGCTGAAACCCGGCGATATTTTAAAATCATATTCAGGTAAAACAATTGAAATTGTAAATACGGACGCGGAAGGCCGGCTGATATTGGCTGACGCTCTTTCTTACGCCTCCAAATACAAGCCGCAGGCAATTATCGATATCGCCACGCTCACCGGCGCCTGTGTAATCGCCCTGGGTGATGATGTTACCGGCATGCTGGGAACGGATGAAAAATTGAAAAACGAAATAAATGAAGCCGCGCAACGAACCGGCGAGCTTGTCTGGGAACTGCCGCTTTGGGATTTTTATTCCGAGCAGATAAAAAGCGATATCGCCGATTATAAAAACAGCGGCGGACGGGCAGCGGGCACAATCACCGCCGCGGCATTTTTAAGCA
>JBFYYA010000022.1:0-5538 GCA_041310245.1 Syntrophaceae bacterium
AATTTCGGCGCCAATGGCGATGCCAATCAGGCGGCGGCTATTTCTCTCTACACTATACTTTCAGTCATTCCCCTTTTTATTCTGACAATTATCATCGCGGGAAATGTTTTTAGTTCCAACCCGCAAATTCAGGCCGATATCACCGGTGCTATCCGGGGCTTTAATCCTTACTTTTCCGAAAAACTCATCGAGCAGCTTGGGCAAATAGAAAGCAAAAAGGGCTTATTGGGCTGGATGGGCCTACTGGGCTTGGTCTGGCTTTCGACAGCAATATTCAACGCCGCGGAAACCGCGTTAAATATCACTTTCCGCTCTCCGAAAAAGCGAAATTATTTTTTATCAAAACTTCTGGCCATCTCCATGATACCGCTGGGCTGGCTGGTCGGAGCGGCAAGCCTGATCATCAGTTATGTGGCCGCTTTATTGGTAGCCCAACCTCTTATTCTGCCCGGAGGAATCGAGATTTCTCTTACAGCGATGTCGGCATTTTTCCTGCGTTACGTAATACCCTATTTTGTATCCGTGATGTTTTTTTACTTTCTTTACTGGATAATACCCACAGCAAAAATACGGGCGATGGTTCTTCTGGCCGGCAGCGCCCTTTTCGCTCTGCTTATGGAAATAGCAAAGCAATTATTCACTTTTTATATTGCCAATTATACGCGTTACGGGATCATTTTCGGCACGTTGGAGCCGGTTGTTATCCTCATTATCTGGGTATTTTATGTAGCGCTAATTTTTCTTTTTTGCGCGGAATTAATGTCGTCCTTCCAGCGCCGTGATATGCTACTTTTGGAGCGCGCCATGCTTAAACCACACAAAAGCTATCTCAAAGTCGATGAGCGGCTTTTTAAAAAATTCGGGCATAGTTACCCCAAAGGCGCGATAATTTTTAATGAGAACGACACGGGCAATGAAATGTTTTATGTTCTGGCCGGACGCATTTGTTTGGAAAAAGACGCGGGCGAGGTAAAGAAAATTTTGGCGGAAGTGGAGCCGGGGCAATATTTCGGCGAAATGGCCACGCTGGTTAAAGCGCCGCGCTCCGCCTCGGCGCGCGCGTTGGAAGACAGCCACCTGGCGGTCATTGACAGTAATACATTTACTAATCTCTTGCGTGAAAGCCAGGGCATCGGCGTTTTCATGCTGAAGGAATTTTCCAACCGCTTAAAGAACACAAATGAATCGCTGGAAGAAATGACTAATTTATGGATTCGGCTTATTACCGTTATCCATTTTATGGAAAATCCAAAGGCGAAGATTTCGCAGCATTTGCGAAAACTGGCCAAACTTGCCAAAAAACTGCCCTCCGAGATACAGGAAGTTATTAATGACCTGGCACGCCAAAAAATCCTCGAGATTAAAGATGGCTATGTTGTCAAAGTCATACGTAAGAATATTTGGTCAATGCTGATGGCGGGGTCATTGAAGGCCTGAATCGCATTAATTTCATAACGTTTTTCGGCCCTTGATTTTTATAAGATAAAGTAGCGTTTTAAAAAATATCGGATTTATTAATGGTAAGACAAACCAGGATAGGAGCGTGCGTGCGCATGCGAAAAATGCGGATTAGCAAAGCGTTTACGTTGATCGAATCCGGTCCGGTTGTCCTTGTTACAACACATGACGGAAAGAAAAACAATATAATGACGATCTCGTGGACCATGGTGGTGGACTTTACGCCGATATTTGCCATGACCACCGGGCCCTGGAACTATTCCTTTGCTGCTCTTCGTAAAACGAAGGAGTGTGTTATTGCGCTTCCCACTGTTGACATGATTGATAAGGTAGTTGGAGTGGGAACATGTTCCGGTGCTGATACCGATAAATTTGAAAAATTCATGCTGACTCCCGTGAATGGAAAACACATCAAAGCGCCATTAATAAAAGAGTGTCTGGCGAATATCGAATGCAAAGTTGTCGATATCGTCAAGAAGCACAATATCGTCGTCCTCGAAGGCGTAGCGGCGTACTTTGATAATTCACGAAACGAGAAGCGAACTATTCACGCGGTTGGCGATGGAACTTTTATAGTGGATGGGCGCAAGATGGACCGAAAGAAAATGATGCGTTCAAAAATCCCGGCAGGGCTCTAATGTTATAAAATGTTTAAGGCGCCTATTTATTCCCGAACTTGTACTATTCCTGTTTGGCGGATCAAGTGATTCATTTCCAAGAAACTGCCGGAAGAAATTTAAGAAGCGATTGATGATTTGGCCTGCCGCGGCATTCTGATATTTAAAATCAAAGCGCTTCCGTATTTTAAAGAAACTTCGATTCTCGCTAATCTTTCGGCGGATAACCGGTGATATCTCTTATATCCTTAAACAAAGGCCTCAACCGGTCGTACATTTTCAGATAAACTCTTCTGTAAAGATTATCGTATAATTCATGATTTTCTTTAATTGGCTCAAAGACTCTGCCCGCCCTGGTCATGGCTTTGACAGCTGATGGAAAGTCCGGATAAAGTTTGAGCCCGACCGCCGCGTCGATGGCTGCGCCCAGCGCCGATGTTTCAAAAGTATGAGGACGTTCCGCCGCCATTCCGAAAACATCTGCCGTAATTTGCATGGCAACATCGCTCTGTGATCCGCCTCCGGATACTTTAAGTTTCGTTATCGGAATTTTCATTTTCCGCTGCGTCAGTTCTCCTCCCTCGCGCAATCCATAGACTAATCCCTCGAGAAGAGCGCGGTATAGATGCGCCCGGCTGTGAACATCGCCGAAACCGATGACCGAGCCTTTCGCATACGGGTCGAGGTCTCTGCCCGGCATCCAGTAGGGTTGCAGCATTAGTCCCATGGAACCAGCGGGCACGTCCCGGATTAATGAATCAAAAAACTTTTCCGGTGCTTCATTGCTCTTTTCCGCCAGCATGCATTCCTGCAGACCGAATTCCTCCTTGAACCATCTGACCATCCAGAAACCGCGGAATATCGAGACCTCCGTATAATAAGCATTCGGCACAGACGCGGGGTACGGAGGAATCATCGGCTGCAGCTCAACATATTTGGGCGTCGCCACGTCAAACGTGGCGATCGTTCCGAAGCTAAGGCATCCGATTTCCGGTGTAAGGCAACCGGAACCGAGAATTTCACAGCCTTTATCCGATCCGGCCGCGAAAACCGGCAGGGCTTCGGGTATTCCGGTTTCTGCGGATGCCTTCTTGGTAATCCGACCAAGAATTTCGGACGGATTAACCAGTGCGGGCAGCTTTTCCTTTTCAACTTTGAAAATCCACCATTTAAAATCGTATTCCCCCGCCCATTGATAGGTTTTATTATTGAAGGGTAAATATCCGATATTGTTCCCTGTCGAATCAACGAACTCTCCGGTAAGCCGGTGCGTGAAAAATCCCGACAGGACCAGATATTTGTATGTCTTTTCCCAGATTTCCGGCTGCTGCTGGCAGATCCAGTTCGCCTCACAATCCTGTATGGCGCCTTCCACCGTCTTGAGCAGTCCTATTGTTTTCAACACCGGGCGAAGTAATCCCGGCAGAATCTTGCGCGAATCGGCTTTGCGCTGGTCCAGCCAGGTAATCGCCGGCCTCAGCGGCCTGCCGTCTTTATCCACGTTAATCATCGTGGCGCGCTGCGTGGTAAGCGTAACGCCTTTTATATCTTTTTTAAGATTTTCCTGTTGTTGCAGAAGTTGACAAGTGGTTTTGCAAAACACTTCCCAATAATAATCCGGGTGCTGTTCCGCCCAACCGGGATGGTCCGAAAAATATGGTTGAATGGGCGTTTTAACAATATGCAGTATGTTGCCCTCTGTATCGATCAGAGCAGCTCTTATCGACTGTGTTCCCGCATCCACGGAAAGAATTAATTCCTTTGACTTCTGATTTCCCTGTGACATATGCGCCTCTCTTTTTTTCGGTAAAGGTGAGTTATTGGGTGAACGTCATTACTCCAACCCCAGTTGACAGCCCGGGTTCATAATACCGTTCGGATCAAAATGTTTCTTGAGCGTCCGCAAAACGTCCATTTGTTCTTTTCCCAGATGCGTTTCCATCCAGGGTCCGATCATGCGCCCCACACCGTGATGGTGACTCAGCGATCCGCCGTACTGCTGAATGCTGTCGATGATGCCCCGCTGGAATTTCCGGAATTCCTCGGGCTCTTTCATATGCGCAATAAAAATGAAATAGAGATTGGTCCCCTGAGGATAAAAATGCGAGGCGTGCGTCATACACATGGTCTCGGGCCGGCTCTTGACGTAAGCGCGCACACCTTGGTGCAGACGGTGGAGATTATCCCAGGTTACGGAAGCTTCGAGCGTGTCGATCACAATGTCATAGTCGCCCAGATCTTCTCGCATGTAAGGTTCCGTGTAACGGGTGTGTTCCCATTTTTTTGTCGCGTAACCGGTCAACGATATGGCTTTGTGCTTCCGGGCAATCGCCTTGATTTTTCGCGCAACGAGTCTGGTGTAATCCCGGTCGCCTTCGACATTGCCCAGACTCAAACAGCGCTGCATGGGTTTAAACCCGCGCAGGTTTAGAAACTTATCCACGATATCCGGCATGCCGTAGAGCGTCAATCCGCGGTCTGTCTCCTCCGGATCGGAAATACGGTAAATGGCCGGCTTGCCGAATTCCGACTGCATGATTTCGCGGCTGGCATTGACAGCGTCGTCCCACGTCGGATACATGAAGCTGAACCGTTGACGATTTTGCGGCATATAGAGGAATGTTTTCATGGTCACTTCCACCAGAATTCCGAAAGCGCCCTCTGATCCTTTCATGATGTCATTGACCTTAGGACCGGTGGCGGTCGCCGGATAATCAAGCGTCTTGAAAGTTCCGACGGGCGTGACATACTCCTGACTGAACACAATATCGTAAGCGTCGCCGTAATACGTTGAGGCCTGTCCGGAGCCCAGCGTCACAATCCACCCGCCGACGGTGGAATACTCGAAAGACTGGGGAAAGTGTCCGCAGGTGTAACGCTTTTTGCAACCGAATAGTTCCGGTGCTTTATTCAGCGCTTCCTCGTAGGCCGGACCGAACATTCCCGGCTGGACGCGGGCGGTCTGATTGAGTTCGTTGATTTCCAGCAGTTTGTTCATGTGCGTGCTGATCACAAGAGATAGGCCGCCTTTTGCGGGAAGACAGCCGAAATTAACCGAGGATCCGGCGCTGAAAACCGTGACGGGAATTTTCTCCTGATTGCAATACGCGACAAGTTTACGCACATCGTTTTTATCACGGGGATGAACCACCGCATCCGCCACCTCGCGGATAATGCCATGGCGCAAATCCATCATTTCTTCCGCGGTTTTGCCCGATGCGTATTTTACGCGGCTGTAATCGTCCAGCGCGACATTTTCTTTTCCCACAATATTTTGGATGGATTCAATCTGGTGCGCTTTCAGGGCGACGGAACGCTTTAATGAAATCGGCTCCAGTCCTTCCTTATTTTTGGACATGAAATCCTTGTCGCTGAGATGAAAATCACGCTTGATCATTTCATACCACGCATCGCTGGGATGTTTGAAACCTTTGGGATCTCCGTATTTGAAAATCGACCTGTA
>JBFYYA010000023.1:0-3682 GCA_041310245.1 Syntrophaceae bacterium
TTATTGATATAGCATTCCGCACGGCCATGAGCGGTCGTCCCGGCCCGGTTTATCTGGAGCTTCCGTGCGACGTGCTTAACGCCACTGTTGATCCGGCAAAGGTAAAAAAGATGAGCACCACGCTTAGCTCCAAACCCGTAGACCGGGAAAATACCAAAAAGGTTGTGGAACTGTTAAAGGCGGCAAAAAGCCCGATTGTTATCGGCGGCAGCGGCATCTGGTATGCCGACGCGGAAAAAGAGTTTATCGAGTTCGTGGAAAAAACGGGGATTCCGGCGTTCACCGCCGGAGCGGGACGGGGCGTCATATCCGACACGCATCCCCTCTGCTTTGAATCATCTCTGGCCATCAGGCCCGGCGCGGCCATGCTTAGCCTGATGAGCTGTGATCTAATCCTTTTCGTCGGCGGCCGTTTGAGTTTGTTCTATATCTTCGGTGAAATCTTCCCCCCGCAGGCGAAATTAATTCACGTGGACATTGCAGCAAGTGAAATCGGGCGCAACCGCAGCGTTGACCTGGGCATCGTCAGCGACGCCAAAGCGTTCTTTTCTGAACTCAACGGCATTCTCGATCATCAAGCTCTTGGCGAAAAAATGCGCAAGCAAAACGCGCCGTGGGTGGAAACTGTCCGCAAAGCGGACAAAGACGGCAAAAACGAAGCCAAGCAGATGTGGGAAAGCGAAAATATTCCAATTCATCCCATGCGGCTGGCAAAAGAAGTAAATGATTTTATGGATCGCGAGGACGACATCGTGGTCGCCGACGGCGGCGATACATCCACCTGGATGGGGATGACACGTACCATCCGCAAGGGCGGAACCTACCTTGACTACGGCTTATACGGATGCCTTGCTGTCGGAATTCCCTATGCCAATGCCGCCAAACTTAAACACCCGGACAAACGAGTTCTGCTGATTATGGGCGATGGTTCGGTCGGATTTAACTTCATGGAGTTTCATACCGCAATTCGCAAAAATCTGCCGATTGTCGTGGTTATCGGCAACGACCAGGCATGGGGCATGATTATGCACAGCCAGCAGCTTCGTCTCGGTCACCATATCCCAAATGGAACCGAGTTGGGTTGGGTCGATTACCATAAGATGGTGGAAGTGCTGGGCGGTTTCGGTGTTTGCGTGGAAAAACCACAGGACATTCGTCCCGCGCTGGAAGCGGCTTTTGCCTCCGGAAAAACGGCCTGTGTCAACGTCAAGGTTGATCCTTCCGTGATCAGCCCCGGCAGCGTCGCGCTGGCTAACCTAGGCGGGTATAAGAGCAGTTGATTTTACATTCGGAAGAAATATGGAGGGCATAAATAACTTTAAGTTTGTTTAAATTTTATGAAGTATTCTAAATCATAAAATATTTCGCCGCGGCTCAAGATGCCTCGGCGGGATGCTATTAAATATAAAAGGAGGATATTTATGGATGCAGCTGTTCTTGATCAGGTAAGATTGAATTTTAATCCGCAGGGTCTTTTTATCATCAACCTAGCCATTGGCGTCATGATGCTTGGTGTCGCTCTTGAACTGAAGCTGGAAGATTTCAAGAGAATTTTTATCAAACCGAAAACGCCGGTTATTGGACTTGTTGCACAATTTATTCTTCTGCCCGCATTTACTTTTGTGCTGACGCTCATTATCAACCCCGCTCCTTCTATTGCTCTGGGAATGATTCTGGTGGCGGCCTGCCCCGGCGGCAATCTCTCCAACATCCTAACCTATCTTGCCAGAGGAAATGTTGCCGTCTCCATCAGCATGACGGCTGTATCGACTTTTGCGGCAATAGTAATGACCCCGCTTAATCTGGCGGTTTGGGGAGGACTTAATCCTCATACCGCTACCATTCTCCGCCAGGTCAGCCTAAGCCCCTTCGATGTTTTTTTTACTATTGTCGTAATCCTCGGTATTCCAATGGCTATCGGCATGACAATATCGCGTATTTTTCCCGGTATTGCCGAAAAATTGCGCCGCCCTTTTAAAGTTTTTTCGCTTATCTTCTTCATCTTAATTGTCGCCGGTGCACTCATCGCGAACTGGAAAAATTTCATCAACTACGTGAACATCGTCATCATTGCTGTGTTCATTCATAATCTGCTCGCGCTGAATATCGGCTGGTGGTCGGCAAAAGCACTTCGCTGTGGCGAGCGCGATTCGCGGGCCGTTTCTATTGAAGTTGGGATACAGAACTCGGCATTGGGGCTTGTCCTTGTGTTTAATTTCTTTGGCGGCCTGGGCGGCATGGCCATACTTGTAGCCTGGTGGGGAATATGGCACATTATCTCCGGTCTTGCCGCGGCGTTTATCTTCTCCAGAAGAAAAATACCAGCCGGGGAAGAAATTGAACAAACAGCTTAAATTTGTTTTTGCAGGCAGAGCGCTATGATAAATATGTTTGCGGGTAAAGTCATCGCGGTGACGGGAGGAGCCAGCGGAATCGGTCTGGCCATTTGCCGCCGCTTCGGCCGTGAAGGCATCCGCGTGGCCCTCATCGACATGAACAAAGAAGAAGCTTCGCGTCAGGCCGCGGCGCTGCAGGCATCGGGTATTGAGGCAAAAGCCTTCACCTGCGATGTCAGCAGTGAAGAGCAATGTTTGCAAACCATCCAGGCCGTCATCGACACATTCGGAGGAATTGATTTTCTGATCAACAATGCCGGAATTACCCAACGCAGCGCTTTTGTCGATACAGATACATCCGTATATAGAAAAGTAATGGACGTTAACTTCTTCGGAGCGCTCTACTGCACCAAAGCGGCGATAAAAAGCCTCATTGACCGCAAGGGTGTCATAGTAGTTACCTCCAGCCATGCCGGCTATGCCCCACTTCTTGGACGCACTGGCTACAGCGCCAGCAAACACGCTCTGCACGGTCTTTTTGAAAGTTTGCGGACCGAAGTCAAAGATAAAGGCGTGCATGTGATGATGATCTGTCCGGGATTTACCAAAACGCATTTACAAGATAGGGCTCTGGATGGCGACGGCTCTGTCAGTCGCCATCCTCAGTCCAAAGTTGGAACGGAAGACACACCGGAGCATGTCGCTCAAGCTGTTTTTAAAGGAGTTCTAAAAAGGAAGCGCATGGTTGTCTTGACGCCGACAGGAAAGATGACATACTTTCTGAGCCGCTTAGCGCCCGGATTGTATGAAAAGATTATGGCCAACATGTTAAAAGAGGAATTGATACGACGGCCTTAGTTTTTCCACAGTCAATTTAAGCATCGAAAAGATATTTTTACTTTATATTCAAAAGCTTTTACGCAAATTGAAAATAAGCATTTTAATTCAATATTAGTCTTGTTTTCTGAATCTGTTTTTTACTCTCAAGTAGGCCATGGCCACGCGTGTGGCAAAGTCAGGTTTATCACCGCCTCCTTCATCTGACGAGAGGCTGGCCGTTGCCGGGTCAATCATTTTCGCATCAGGCCCGTACATTTCGGCAAACATCTTCAGGACGTTTTTCCGAACCATACCTCTCAAAGGTATATTGGCAATCATACCGTACATGGCTGCCGCTCCTTTTTCGGAAAGTTCCGGTTTGCCTTTTACCGCCCGCACGGCTTGCCGCAGATCTTTTAGATACCGTGTCACGATTGCCGCGTGCAGTGGAGTAACCATCGCGTGCAGCGCCTCCGGAAACTGAAGTCGGTCAATCTGCCATCCGCGCTTCTCCATCTGGTCGCCGA
>JBFYYA010000024.1:0-5925 GCA_041310245.1 Syntrophaceae bacterium
CTGCAAAAAGCGCTGCAAAAAACCGCTTTTTTTATTGTAATCAAACATAGCCAAACAGAAATTTTCTTTAGAGAGTACAGCAAAAAAAACTGCAGAAGCGAAAAAGACGCCTTGAAAATTATCTGCGCGGCTGCGCTGAGCGACGGAATAAACAGGGCAAAAGCTGAAGACGAAATTCAGATAGATTACCTCGGCCAAGCCGCTCTGGCGAAATTATTCCGTGAAGAAGTTAAAAATCAATACAAAAAACTGGTAGCCCATTTCGAGCCGCTTGGCCTTTCCTATGAATTATCGCGAAGGCATACCGAAGCGGAGCTTCGTAAAGTCAGAGATAAACTGGCGACAATCAAACTAACCAAAAACCGTATTATCCAAATGGCGGGATCAGAGTTGTTTCAGATAATTACGGACATCCAAACCGATAACCTTCGTAACATGCGGGAAACAAATTTCCAAGCTGAACAAATCCTGCCGCCTATTTTCTTCAATAATCCGCTTCTTCACACCGATAATCCGGCTGACGATTTTTTCCTTATTGAAGAATATGTCCTTATGGGTCAACGCAGTAAAGACCCGGATAATTATAATAATGTTAAGGCGATTCTTTATGATCTGCTGGAAAAAACTGATTTAAGACAGCGCCATAAAAAAGAAATAGGATTATCAGATAAAAGCAAGCGCGCGAACGTTCAATTTTCTGCCGATGCCGGAGGGCATGATTTCGACGCGTGGATAATGGAACCGGAAAATATTGACCGTATGCTGAATGTTTTCGACTCCCGGAAACAATATAAAAACGCCAAGAGAGAGAAAAAATCAAAAACCATTCTTCTAAAAATGAAAGAACGGTTAAAAATTCAACGCCGGCTGTTAAATCTTTTTTACCGCAAATTTAAAAAATCCGGTTTATTAGATCAGCTTGTCGCGTCTTTTGAAATGAAAACCGTTTACGGCATCTACTGCCCGCCAATTGCGCCTTGTAAGATCAAAGAGTTTTTAACTGATTTCTGGGCAAGAAAATTTATTACTTATCAGTTAAAATCGAGAAAAACCGCTCACGGGGCCGCATTTAAAATTGCTCCGCTTAAGAAAACCGTAAGTATAATAAAAGGGCTTTCTGTAGCGGATAAGAAAGCTCATTTATTAAATTTTCTTAGACAATTTTCGCGATACCACAGGGACCTCTATAATTTCCGTTTGCTCAAAGAAGCAATGGAACTTATAAATTTTGTGAACACGGAAAAAGATATTTTATTATCGCGGGGAAACAGGTCACTCTTTGAATTTCTGCTTTCTTCGGAAAGGGTAAAAGAAGAAAAGCCCGTCAGCAACCATGTGATCATCAAAGCGGATATCCGTGGTTCGATGAAAATCAATAATATAATGAGAAGCAAAGGGCTTAATCCGGCATCACTTTTCAGTCTTAATTTTTTTGATCCGATTGCCGCTATTCTTCTGGATTATGACGCTTCTAAAGTTTTTATTGAGGGAGACGCGATTATTCTTTCGATCATTGAAAATCAGGACACCCCGGAAGGCTGGTACAGCGTAGCCCGCGCCTGCGGTCTGGCAATCAGAATGCTGCAGATTGTTCATAGCTATAATATGAAAAATAGAGAAAACAATCTGCCTCTTCTTGAAATCGGCATAGGCATCTCACATAGCCCCGGTTCCCCTACTTATCTTTTTGACGGTGATTCACGGATTATGATTTCTCCGGCGATTAACATGGCTGACCGGCTTTCAGAATGCAACAAAAGAATACATAAATTTTTAACTGACCATGATCCGCTGTTTAATCTGTTTGTTTTCAAGAATGTATTCCGAAGTGAAAACGATGAGGATGCTGATGATTTATACATGCGTTACAATGTCAATGGAATTGAATTGGACAGCAGCGGTTTTAACAAACTATCCAAGGAAATCACTTTGCATCCGATTACTTATTCATCGGCCAAAAATAAGAAAATAAAACTTTACAGCGGCAAGGTGCCGACGCTAAGCGGAAACTATCAGCCTATTGTTATACGCGAAGATATTATCACTGAAATTCACCCGGAAAAATTCGAAATACTCGGAAACACATTTAATAAATATTACGAAGTTTGCACCCACAGGCAGATTTACGAATTCGCGGAAAACAAAGTTGAATAACCAATTATCGTTGAACTTCAAATTTTTTGCTTCATTTATTTTATGACAAATGTCGAATTATTTAATGTCTATCTTTTCTTCCTTACGAAAAAGTGTGCCAAAAACCCGGAAATCCGCGCGCCTAAATTCCTTTAATTCCTGATTCATCACACCCGGAAGCAACGCATTTTACAGTTGATTTTTTTAAAAAGCCTTTATAAAATCTAAACAGATTGAAAAGGGAGCGAAAAGGGTGGCAATTCACAAAAGACCAAAAAAAACAAACCTTAATAAAATACGCGAATCTTTCATTGATGCGGAAGATTTTCAGGCAAAAATTGATGCCGCAGAACAAAATTTGCAAGATGCAAGCGAAGCATCACATGTCCAAATCGCCAAGCGCAAGCAAATAAAAGAGGCCTTTGAAAAAGCTGAAAAATACACCGAGAATATCGCGGAGACTATACCGGGCCCGCTTATCGTACTTGCCCCCACGCTAAAAGTCATCTCGGCTAATCGTACTTTCTATAAAACCTTCCATGTCAAGCCTGAAGAAACCGAGGGAAAATTTATCTTTAACGTCGGCAACCAACAATGGGACATTCCCGTGTTACGAGAACTATTAGAAAGCATTATACCCCAAAACACTCACTTTGATCATTTCGAAGTCGATCATACTTTCCCTCATATTGGGCGGAAAATAATGCTTCTCAACGCTCGCAGAATCCATGGGGATAATAATGAAACGGAACGGATACTTCTTGCTTTTGATGATATCACCGGCCTAAAGCAAGCAGAGGAGGCGCTTAAAGATTCTGAAACCCGATACCGCCGCCTTTTTGAAACAGCCCAGGATGGAATATTAATCCTCGATGCCCAACAAGGGCACATAACAGACGTGAATCCATACCTGGTAGAAATGCTCGGCTATTCACACGAAGAGTTTTTAGGAAAACAACTGTGGGAAATCGGCCCCTTTAAAAATATTCAAGCGACAAAAACCATTTTCAGGGAACTGCAGCAAAAAGGATATGTTCGTTACAATGATTTGCCCTTGGAAACAAAAGACGGCCATTCAGTGGACGTGGAATTTGTCAGCAATGTTTATCAGGTCAATAATCATAAAGTCATCCAGTGCAACATCCGCAATATCGCTGACCGGAAACTTATCGCCGACGCCTTAAAGAAATCTCATGATGAACTGGAACGGCGCGTGGAGGAACGAACGGCTGATCTTAAGAAGGCGCTTTCAGAAATTCAGGCCATGAAAGAGCAACTGGAGGCGGAAAACATTTACTTCCGCCAAGAAAGTAAGCTGAAGCATCAATTTGAATATATTCTTGGACAAAGCGATGGTCTCAAGTATGTTCTCTACCGAGCCCAACAAGTTGCTCCCACGGACACAACAGTCCTCATCCTCGGGGAGACGGGGACGGGAAAGGAACTAATCGCTTCCGCCATCCATGAATTGAGCCCGCGGAAGGATCGGCTATTGATCACCGTCAATTGCGCGGCACTGCCGGGCAATTTAATTGAGAGCGAATTATTCGGACGGGAGAAAGGCGCCTTTACCGGGGCCGATGTCCGCCGGATAGGCCGTTTTGAAATCGCTCATCAATCCACTATCTGCCTGGACGAAATCGGGGAATTACCCCTCGAGCTGCAGGCCAAGCTGCTCCACGTGATTCAGCATCATGAATTTGAGCGCCTGGGTTCGTCCCACACAATCAAAGTCGATGTACGGATTATCGCGACAACCAATCGAAACCTTGATGAAGAAGTCCGCCAGGGGCGCTTCCGGCAAGACCTTTATTACAGGCTCAATGTCTTTCCCATCACCGTCCCGCCGTTAAGACAACGCAAAGATGATATTCCTATAATGGTGCAGTCCTTCGTCGAGCGCTATTCCAGAAGATTGGGGAAAAAATTCACGTCGATTCCTAATGAGACAATGAAGGCGCTGCAGGATTACGCCTGGCCAGGCAACGTCCGGGAACTTGAAAGTATTATTGAACGGGCCGTAATCCTGTGCCCCGGGCCGGTTTTGGAATTGGCCGATAAACTGGAGTTTTTACCCAGCCAACTTTCCTCCGTTGTGAGAACATTGGAAGAGACGGAAAAAAATCAAATGCTTAAAATACTTTCGGAAACAAATTGGCGCATCGAGGGAAAGGATGGAGCGGCGGCAATACTGGGCATTCATCCTAGCACCTTAAGAGCAAGGATGCGCAAGCTCGGTATAGCCCGGCCGCAAACAACGGAATCAGATTAAACCTCCTGTCACCCTCAACATATTGAGGTTCCGTCAAATATTGCGGTCAAACAGATCGCTTACACTTAACTCCTGCGCTTCCCTTTTTATCTAACGCTTTATTATTAATAGATTAATGCGCTATTTCTGATTTTCTTCCTGCTTTTGGCAGACTCCTTGCTCTTACCTTCATTAAAGACATTGAATAAGTCAAAATCAACTGAGGACAAAGTATGTGTGCAAGTGAGAATCCGGCAAGTTCGGATACAGATGCCATTTTTGTCGGGTGGCAAAAATCGGGAAGGGAAATTTATCCTCTCTTCAATATTATTGCTACTGACCATCCATTGTATCATTCTACAGTTACGGATGTAACTCTACGTAAACTGCATTTGCGGATACCACACACTCCGTCTCCATATCCTGAAACAGCGCCCCCGCCATGGCGCGATCTGGGAGTCGAATTAAATTATCCCCTAACCGCGAAAGAAGCTATACAAATAGCCGGATTGGATTACAGCGTCACGAAACAACCGCTCGGCTTGCAGACAAGCATGCAGCCGACAGGATACGCGACAATGCGCATGGATACCCATGAAGTTCTAGGCTTCGTCAAAGCGGATTATGAACCTATTCAGAATATAGATGCTTTTACTTTTTTTGACTCTCTGGTTGCTGAAAATGAGGCAATATACGAAACAGCCGGAGCTATTGGCAAAGGTGAACGCATTTGGATTTTGGCAAAACTTCCCGGCTATATCAACGTTCACGGCAACGATCTCGTTGACAAATATCTCCTGCTTACCAACAGCCATGACGGCAGTTCGCGCATTCGGATAAAAGTTACACCCATCCGAGTTGTCTGCAATAATACTTTAACGGCTGCCTTGCAGGAAACGGGAGACATTTCGATCTGTCACACAGCAGACGCAACACACAATTTGAAAAATGCCGCCTTAACGCTCGAAGCATCAATTTACGCATACAAAAAACTCGATGTCATATTCAACAGTATGGCATCCAAAAATATTACGGATGATCAACTGCGGGATTATGTTCGGGCGCTTGTTCCTGATAACGAAGAAAATCATAACACGGCAAGAGCAGAAAAAATCCGCGACAGCGTGCTTCATCTGCATGAGTCCGGTCTGGGAGCACATCTGGCGCGCGGTACCGTTTGGGGGGCTTTCAACAGCGTGGCTGAATATACGGATCACATGATGTCTGGCGAAGATGAAGCGACGCGATTGAACTCTATTTGGTTTGGGCGCGGAAATCAATTAAAGACAAAGGCGTTTCGCCTGGCCGAGCTAATGATGCGGGCATGAATAAGCAAATTCGACAATTAACCATTGGACGGTCACCTGACCGGTTCAGACACGCTCAAAGGAGGCACGCCACGAATAAAAGTCTGCTTAGTGAGACCAGAGAAAATGATGACATGACAGATATCCTTGGCAGGATTTTAGCCTACATTGCTGTTTCCTCCGCCGCGGTGATTGTTGCTGTTGCTCTATGGACGATATTCGCAATAAATTGAT
>JBFYYA010000025.1:0-4859 GCA_041310245.1 Syntrophaceae bacterium
AAATAATATTTTTCGAGTTGGCCAAGATAAGCCCAGAGAGGTTTTTGCCAGCCGTTTTCGGCGGCGGTATTAATCGCTGTCTGCAAAATAGTTTCATCGCCGGGCAAATGCTTTATCCAGACACCGCAGGCGACAAGCCGGGAAACCGGATCGTCAATTGCAGTAATTTCTTTGCGCGCCTGCGCTAAATTTTTTTCGCGGGCGGATTTGATGATTTTCGAATATTGCGCGGGCAGTAATCTCTCATCGACTGACGCAAAATTTCCTTTCAGAAAATTATAGTAAGATAAATTCGCGGGCATGGATTGCAGCCTGTCGATGCGCAGAAATTCGCTCTCATCAAATTCTTCCAGCACCGAAGTTTGCAGGGCGTATTTGCTTAAATAAGCTTTGGCCAGCAGATTTAAATCATTGCTCGCGGAAAGCGCAACGCGGGCTCTGTTAAAATGCGCTTCGGCGATGCTTTCTTTGCCAGTCAGAAAACTGGTTTTGTAATTTTCCATATCGCGGAAGGCTGTCTCTTGCCATTCGGGAACCTGGCTTGTTGTCGCGCAGGCACAGATAATCATCAGCATGCCGGTAATCAGAAATTTCTTCATGGCAACTTGATCTCCGTGTCTTTCTTTTTGTAGAGAAGCGCGTCAATGTCTCTGGATACTTTATTCAGCGTCTGTGCAACCTCATCAATATCCGCGCGCAATGCTCCCAAATCCTGCGTGCCTTCGGAGGCGTCTTTGCTGATCTTGTTTAAGTTATCCACGGTTGTTTCCAGTTTCTCGAGTTTACCTGCAACATCCTTAAGAATTTTATTTATCTGCGGCAGAGTCCCGTCTTTGCCGAATACCTGTGTATCGGCTTTAGACGCCATATCATCAATTTTTCTGCTTAAGCGCTCAATCGTCTCCAAAAGCGGCTGGATTTTTTCAATAGCATCATTGATATCGTTGACGACAAACACTTCGGCAACTTTTTTTTCGGGCAGCGCCGGGCTTTCCAGATTATTTGTATTGACAACTATGCGCGCCGCGCCGATCAGCGGCCGATAAAGCACAAAAAAGCTGTCATCTTTAATCCACTTAACATGTTTATCAGAAACCCTGATTTTAATCAGGACAACGCCTCTGTCATCCAGCTCAAGAGAGTGAACCCTGCCGATATCAAAACCGGAAAAAACAACAGGCATGCCTACGGTAAAACCGTCGCCGGTGCGCGAGGAAAGAGTATAAGTCTGACTGGTGCTGAAAAGCCCTTTTTCCACGGCCAAAAAAAGCAAGGCCAGCAAAACAAGCGCTGCCGCGCAGATGACAAAAATGCCTACTTTATATTCGCGGCTCATCGACATAACGCACCATATTTTTGTTCCATCCAGTCGTAATCATAAATGTGACAACTGGAATATAAATCATCGATGGTTCTCAGCGCCTGCAATATTGGATCAATGTTTTTCAGCTGCGGAACCATGTTAAACGGCCTGTTAATCAATATGGCGGCGTTTTGCACCATCGCCGAGCGAAGGAGTTTTACTAAAAATTTTTCTTTATCGCCGAGCGCCAGGTTGCGCTTATCGGCAACACCTTCCAATCCCAGGCGTTTCAGCCAATTAAAAACCAGCTTTCGGGATGCTTGAGCGGACATGTTTTCATGGTACTGCTTAATTAACGCGATATTGAGCCAGGCTTCCTGATTGGAAAGCAGAGGAATATCCTCACAGACGGGCGCGGCATTATGAGGGTTGACGCGCAGAAACTTTTGCACGGCCCTGGACAATTTTTCTTCCGTATCAAAAAATGTCACATTAATTTTGTTAGTAATGACAGCACCTCGATAATAAGAATTGCCGCAAAAACACTAACCATGCCGCGGGAGACAACAATGGGAATGCTGGTAAGCTCATGGGTCGCCCGCAGGCCAAAATAAATAGGAATAAACGTAATAAAAAATCCGAACACCGCGCACTTAACAAGCGCGATAACTATATCAGAAAAATTTGTGGAATTTAACAGAATATTTACGTAAACATCCGCGCTGATCCCGAATATTACCCGCGAAAACAAAATGCCGCTGCCCATTAAAACAATGGAAAACAGGAAACTCAAAAGCACTACGGATATAACGCCGTTCACAACTCTGGGCGCTAAAAGATAATTTATTACGTCTATTCGAAACGTTTCCAGCGTTTTAAGCTCCTGGTTGACTTTCATCGCGGCCATCTCGGTATTAATGGCGGCTCCGGAGCGCAAAGTAATCAACAAAACGGTCAATAAAGGCGAGAGCTCCGTAACGATCAGCCCCATTAAAACATTGCCGAAAAGATCAGTAAGCCCCAAATTTTTAAGAAGTTGAAAAACAATACCGATCAGCACAGAGCCAAATAAAACGGATACGGCTAGAAAGGCCGGCAGTATTTGGATGGAGGTAAAATATATTTGATTAACCAGCACCGTGCGCGTGGCGCTGTTGTAAGTGCCGGGCATAAATAAACGGTAGAAAACGGCCCCCGCAAAAGAAATCATCTGAGCGAATGATGTTGCCCTTTGCATCGCGAAGCTTCCTGTTGTTTCTATAAAACTCATAAGCCTCTTTTTGGCGTTAAGGATGAGCAATATTAGCACATGATCGCGCATACTTCAAACCGCCGCGCCCCGATTTCCATTGACAAATATACTCCAATCGTTATATTCATCCACAAAATTAAGCAACAAGCAGTTTAAACGCTGCTCAATAATATCGGAGGATTATATGAAAAGTCAAAATCGCAAAACTTTTTTTATGTTTTTGCTGGCGTTTCTAATCGCCTTTTTTATCGTATCGCTTGTGGAAGTTTTGCGTTCTTCCTTTATGCCTTCCGCTATACCGGATATTCCCAAAGCTTCAGCTACCTCGCCTGTCTCCTCTTCATCCGAGATCGGCAAAGTCCCTCTTTCCTTCTCCGATTTAGCCGAACGCGTTAAGCCGGCGGTAGTCAATATCAGCACCACAAAGACAACAAAAGGTTTTGGTTCCTCTTTTAGAGGTTCGCCCTTTGGCGGCTCGCCTTTCGGCGATGATTTTTTTGACCGCTTTTTCGGCGATATCCCTCAGCGCGAATTTAAACAGCGCAGCCTTGGATCGGGCTTCATCATCAGCAACGACGGTTATATCTTCACCAATAATCACGTGGTGGAAAAAGCGGATAAAATCCTGGTTAAAGTAGCCGATGACCGCGAATACGAGGCAAAAGTTGTGGGAACGGATCCTAAAACGGATATCGCCCTGATTAAAATCAAACCGAGAAACAGTTTGCCGGTGGCGGATATTGGCGATTCCGATCAGGTCAAAGTAGGCGAATGGGTTATTGCTATCGGCAATCCCTTCGGCCTGGAAGCGACTGTCACAGCGGGAATTGTCAGCGCTAAAGGCCGTGTTATTGGAGCGGGGCCTTACGATAACTTTATTCAAACCGACGCCTCGATTAATCCCGGCAACAGCGGCGGTCCATTATTCAATATGGATGGAAAAGTAATCGGCATTAACACGGCGATAGTCGCGCAGGGGCAGGGAATTGGTTTTGCAATCCCCATTAACATGGCCAAATCAATTTTGAGCGATTTAAAAACAAAGGGGAGAGTAACCCGCGGCTGGCTGGGAATTTCGGTTCAAGATATCACCGAAGATATCGCCAAAAACATGAACCTGACGGAGCGTTCCGGGGCTTTGGTTTCGGATGTATTCAAGGGCGATCCTGCTGATAAAGCCGGCATAAAAGTGGGTGATATAATAACTGAAATCAACGGCAAAAAAATAAAAGACACGCATGATTTACTGCTGACCATCGCCGGCATACAGGTGGGAGAAAGAGCGTCCATCAAAGTATTGCGTGACGGCAAAGAACTGACTTTCCGTATTTTGGTCGCGGAACGCAAAGACACGGCGGAAGTAGTGTCATCCAAAGACGCAAAAGGACATTTCGGTATTGTCGCACAGGATATTTCTCCGGAAATGGCGCGGCAGCTTGGCATCAATCAAAATGCCGGAGTGATTATCACCAACGTGGCACCCGGCTCTCCGGCAGACGATGTCGGCATTCAACCTCAGGATATTATTGTGCAGGTAAACAGAGTAAAAATAAGTTCACTCAAAGAATATGATCGGGAAATTACCAGGGCAGTCAAAAATAAAAACGTCATGCTCTTAATCAGGCGCGGCAACTCTAACTTCTTTGTCACTATGCGCACTGAATAAAAAGCATTCATCACCCGATAAAAATAAAAAAGGCAGGCCACAGAGCCTGCCTTTTTTATTGTGGACAAATTTCTGCGGAAGATTTAATAAAAACCTATGAAACTTTTCGATTACACCGGTGTCATCCACTTTCATTCTTCTTTTTCCTTTGATGGATACTCGCCGCTTAAAACAATTCTACAGGTGGCAAATAAAAATGGCTTGGATTTTTTAATGCTGACGGATCACGACCACCTGCGGGCCAGAGATGAAGGCTGGGAAAAATGGCACAAGAACACTTTGCTGATCGTCGGACAGGAAATCTCGCCGCGGTTTAATCATTATCTGGCCTTTAATACCGCCTCTGCTATATTTTACCCCAAGGACGCGCAGAATATCCCGCCGCAAAAATACATTGACAAAGTCAACGCGCAGGGCGGCTTCGGCCTGATCGCCCATCCTGACCACGGGGGCGCGCCAATGTTTCACGTGAAACATTATCCCTGGAACGATTGGACAGTCAGCGGCTACAAAGGGGTCAGCGTCTGGGACTTTATGACCGACTGGCAAAGCTCTCTGCAGGGCTATTTTAAAAGCCTTTTGAGTTTTCTTTTTCCGGCCTGGTTTCTCAGCGGGCCGAAGCCGGTCACGCTTTCCCG
>JBFYYA010000026.1:0-4702 GCA_041310245.1 Syntrophaceae bacterium
GCGACTGCTTGAAGCATAAGGCTTAGAGCCGCTTTCAGAATAAATGGGGGATAAAAGGCGCGTGTTGTTGTAACATTTTTTTATTCGGAATGATTGCGGATTGATAAAGAGCAAATAACCATGGACTTGAATTTTTAAAATCAAAAACGAACAACAAACCGTGAATACAGGGGGGACGTCAAGCTGCGTAAAATTTTCATGGAAGGAGATACTTAGATATTCAACAAATTGTGTAACATTTAACCAATTATAACTGTGAAAGGAGGAAACATTATGACTGAAGAAAGCAAGTGCCCGGTGACGGGTCAAATGCGCAAAACAATTTCCGGCAGCGGCACCTCGAATCGTGACTGGTGGCCGAATCAATTGAATCTGAGGATTCTTCACCAGCACACGCATAAAAGCAATCCGATGGGCGAAGAGTTTGACTACGCCAAAGAATTTAAAAAACTGGATCTCGCGGCCGTGAAGAACGACCTCTACGCCCTCATGACTGACTCGCAGGAATGGTGGCCGGCTGACTGGGGACATTACGGCGGGCTCTTCATACGGATGGCGTGGCACAGCGCCGGCACTTACCGCATGGGCGACGGCCGCGGCGGCGGGAACACCGGCTCCCAGCGACTGGCGCCGCTAAACTCCTGGCCCGATAACGTCAATCTCGACAAGGCGCGCCGGCTTTTGTGGCCGATCAAACAGAAATACGGCAAGAAAATCTCCTGGGCCGATTTGATGATTCTGGCCGGCAACTGCGCACTCGAATCGATGGGATTTAAAACTTTCGGCTTTGCCGGAGGGCGTGTGGATGTCTGGGAGCCGGAAGAAGACATCTACTGGGGTAGCGAAGATACGTGGCTGGGCGACAAGCGCTACTCGGGTGACCGGGATCTTGAAAATCCGCTCGCCGCCGTGCAGATGGGCCTCATCTACGTGAATCCGGAGGGACCCAATGGCAACCCCGACCCCGTCGCTTCCGGCCGCGATGTTCGCACAACCTTCGCGCGCATGGCCATGAATGACGAAGAAACTGTCGCACTGGTTGCCGGCGGTCACACCTTCGGTAAGTGTCATGGCGCGGGCGACGCGTCGCACGTGGGCCCCGAGCCCGAAGGTGCCTCCATCGAAGAGCAAGGCCTCGGCTGGAAAAGCAGCTTCAAAAGCGGCAAAGGCGGCGACACGATCTCGAGCGGCATTGAGGGTGCATGGAAGCCCAACCCAACAAAATGGGATATGGGCTATCTGAAGGTGCTCTTTAAATACGATTGGGAACTAGTCAAAAGCCCGGCCGGAGCGAATCAGTGGCTGGCCAAGGATGTGGAAGACGAGGACATGGTCGTCGATGCCCACGATCCGTCCAAAAAGCGCCGTCCGATGATGACCACGGCGGATCTCTCCCTTCGCTTCGACCCGATTTATGAACCGATTGCGCGTCGTTACCTGGCTAAACCCAAGGAATTTGCCGACGCCTTCGCCCGTGCGTGGTTTAAGCTGACACACCGCGACATGGGGCCGCGATCCCGCTATTTCGGACCGGAAGTGCCCAAAGAAGTGCTGATCTGGCAGGACCCGATCCCGGCCATCAACCACAAGTTGATCAACAAGTCGGACGCAACTTCTCTCAAGAGCAAGATTCTGGCCTCCGGCCTGTCTATATCAGAACTGGTTTCCACCGCCTGGGCTTCTGCCTCGACATTCCGCGGCTCCGACATGCGTGGCGGCGCCAACGGCGCCCGCATTCGCCTGGAGCCCCAGAAGGATTGGGAAGTCAACGAACCCGAAAGGCTCGCCAAAGTCCTCAAGATCCTGGAGAGGATTCAGAAAACGTTCAACAAAGAGCAGACGGGCGACAAGAAGGTATCTCTTGCGGACGTCATCGTTCTGGCCGGCGCGGCCGGCGTAGAGCATGCGGCGAAAAACGCCGGTTACAAAATTACAGTTCCCTTCGCGCCGGGTCGCATGGACTCCTCACAGGAACAAACCGATGCGGCCTCATTTGCCGTACTCGAACCAAAAGCCGATGGTTTCCGCAACTATCAGAAGACCAAATATGCCGTATCAGCGGAAGAGATTCTGGTGGACAAAGCGCAGCTTCTTACCCTTACCGGGCCGGAAATGACGGTGCTTGTTGGCGGCATGCGTGTGCTGGGAGCAAACTTCGGCGGCTCGCCGCACGGCGTGTTCACATCTCGGCCAGAAACGCTTACAAATGACTTTTTCGTCAATCTGCTGGATATGGGCAACGAGTGGAAGGCGTCGTCAAAAGACACGGACGTTTTCGAAGGGCGCGACCGCAAGACACACGAGCTCAAATGGAGTGCCACACGCGTCGATCTGATCTTCGGCGCAAACTCTCAGCTGCGAGCCGTGGCGGAAGTTTATGCCTGCGCGGATGCTGAAGAAAAGTTTATCAACGACTTTGTGTCGGTCTGGAACAAGGTGATGAACCTCGATCGCTTCGATCTGGTGTGATTTAAATTTAACTGTCTTGCGATGGTTTCAGTCAGCATCGCAAAAAGACCGATTTCTCAGCGGCACTATACCTGCCGCTGAGAAATCGCAAGAGACGAAAAAAAGCTAACTGTTAGTCACATAAACCTATTTTACGCACAACTAAATTACTTAATCAAACGCCATGGAGGTTTTCCACACTTCCCAGACTTTGCCTACCAGATCTGGGCCAGGCTTGAGTGTTGGCTTGCCCGGCTTCCATCCCGAAGGAGTTGCTTCGGTTCCCTTGCTGTTGCGCACATGCTGAAAGGCCTGAAGCTGACGGAAACTTTCGCCCACGTTTCGCCCTACCGGCGGGGTAAGCACTTCAAAACCCTGGATAATGCCATCGGGATCAATGAGAAATCTGCCGCGCGCTTCCACGCCCGCGTCTTCCAGATAAACACCGAAGACGGAACCGACTTTACCGCCGCCGTCAGAAAGCATCGGAAAAGGTATCCCGCCTTTGACCATTTTAGAAAGTTCATGGTCATCCCACATTTTGTGGACAAAAACACTATCCACGCTCATGGACAATACTTCCACTCCGAGTTTCTGAAACTCCGGATATTTTTCGGCGACCGCCGAAATTTCCGTTGCTCAGACAAAAGTGAAATCGCCAGGATAAAAACACAGGCTCACCCACTTGCCCAAATAATCAGAAAGTTTCACGGAAACGAATTTACCTTTATGATAAGCCGGAGCTGTAAAATCCGGCGCTTTTTTGCCAACGGTTACCATAGCCCTCACCTCCTTGATGGCTTCTTGTTTGGGGGTTTCTTTTTTATTATCAACTTTTTCTCCGACCGGACCGCCCGTGGGTCTGGCGCAACCGGCCTTTATTTCTTCAGCCATAAACAAAAACCTCCTTTCTTTATTTATCCCTGTTTAAAGTGCCTTTAAATATCTTCTCTTCTTGCTTATCAACACACTTTTCCCTGCAAAAATGATTATTTTTTTGTGTTCGCCGGCATCATTTTTTCGGGCATCTGAACAGCGACTACCTCGCCTGTCGCGCAGACCTTACCATTTGCGATAAGGCGTGATTCCACCACGACCCTGCGCCCCTTAATTGCTTTTACTTTACCACGAACCTCCAGAGGACAATCAATTGGCGTGGGCAGGAGATAATTCACGCTTAACGACGCGGTAACAAAACGCAGGGGCGGGAGCGTATCCATCGCGCGGTTTTCCGATTTGTATTTGGCCGCGGCGGCCGTGCCGGTGGAATGACAATCAATTATGGATGCGATAAGACCGCCATAAACTATACCGGGGATGGCGGTATGGTAAGGCATGGGAGTAAAGATACAGACAGATTCATCTCCGTCCCAATAACTTTTTATTTGTAGCCCATGATCATTAAGGATCCCACAGCCATAGCAGTGACTCAAATCATCCGGATAGTGTTCCTGAAAAGCTTTTTTTGTCATACGACTCCTTAATTATTTTTATTTACACTCTGGAAAGAAGAAATGCATGCATTTTGTCAGTGTCCGTTGCAATATCAATGGGCACATATTCATTTTCCAAAATCACGTTGGTTGAACTTCTGAAATTATAGGGTAATGCTTCCGGCGAAGCCGTCGTGTAAATTTCTAAATGCAATTTATCGAAAAATATTTCTTTCATCGCTTTGGCTATACCTATAGCCTTTTTACAGCTTATTCAACTTGGATTTCCACTATGAAAAACCAGCAGTTGCTTCATCACAAACTCCTTTGTTTATTTTATTTATAAATTTTTAAGGCCTTAATAAATATTATCTTTTCAGTTAAATGTTAATCTTGTACCCGCCATATTCAAAATGAATTTATCCGGCATTTGTTTTTCCATCGCCATAATCGCTTTACGACCTGTGCAGTGCATAGGAATCACATAATCCGGATTCAGTTTTTTCAGCTCTTCAGTTGTCCGGTCTATGATTCCCTCAAACAATGGCCCGGAAAGATGAAAACCTCCCATAACTACGTGAATCTTGTTGATACCCGTTACATCAATCGCGTGTGTTACGGTATTTATAATACCCGCGTGAGCGCAGCCGGAAATAATCACCAACCCCTTATCTTTGAGGCTCATGACAACGGAAGTATCATCCTCGATTGCATCCCACATCTCTTTGCCGTCTTTTTGCCAATGCGCAACAGGAAACCCTTTTTCAAAGTCCGTCCGGCGGGGAATTTCGCCCAGAAAAAGAATGGTGTCATCCAGAAGA
>JBFYYA010000027.1:0-4366 GCA_041310245.1 Syntrophaceae bacterium
GATCTGGTGCGAGAAGTGTCCTGCCAAAAGCCCTATCTTTGGTCAGGCGGCGCGCCGCGGGCGGATAAAATCTCCGCGAAAAAATCAGCAAAAAAGACGCGCGTGGTCGTTATCGACTGCGGCGTGAAATACAATATATTAAGATTGTTGGAGAAAAACGGCTGCGAAGTGGTTGTCCTGCCCGCGGTGACGAGCTCCAAAGACATCCTTTCTTGCAATCCGGACGGTGTTTTATTGTCCAACGGCCCCGGTGATCCGGCGGCGCTTTCTTATATTGTTGCCGCTGCCCGAGAAATATTAGGCAAAAAACCTGTATTCGGCATCTGCCTGGGACACCAGATTATCGGCCAGGCCATAGGCGGTTATACCCAAAAATTAAAGTTCGGCCATCACGGCATCAATCAGCCGGTAAAGGATCTGGAGACAGGCCGGGTGGAAATAACTTCCCAGAATCACGGCTTTGTTGTTGTGCCGGAATCGGTGGAAGGAAAAGCAAAAAAAACATTTACCAATCTCAACGACGCGACATCGGAAGGCATAAAATTCGGCACAGCCATGAGCGTGCAGTATCATCCGGAGGCCGCGCCCGGGCCGCGCGATACGGAATATCTATTTGGGGAATTTGTCGCCATGATAAATAAACACAAGAGGGAAGCTTTGTGATTCTGATTATTGATTTTGGCTCACAGTACAATCAGCTTATCGCCAGACGCGTGCGCGAGCATCAGGTTTATTGTGAAATCGAGCCACCCGGTATCAGCATCGATGCCATAAAAGAACTCGCGCCTGAAGGCATTATTTTATCCGGTGGTCCGGCGAGTATCTACTCCAAAGGCGCGCCGCGCGTAGACCGCGCTATCTTCAATCTGGGCGTTCCGATTCTGGGCATCTGCTACGGCATGCAGTTTATGATGGAAACTCTGGGCGGCAAAGTCATTGGATCCAAAAAGCGCGAATACGGCTTTGCCGAACTTAATATAAAAGAGAAAAACGGAATTTTTGCGGGTGTGGAAACAAAAACCCCCTGTTGGATGAGCCATGGTGATTCCGTAGGCCAGTTGCCGGAGGGATTTATTGCCACCGCCGTCACTGATAATACGCCGGTTGCGGCAGCCCAGGACACCTTTCGGCGTTTTTACGGCTTGCAGTTTCATCCGGAAGTCGTGCATACTAAAGAAGGCAAAAAAATACTCGCCAACTTTCTTTTTGAAATTTGCCGCTGCGAAAAATCCTGGTCGATGAAATCGTTTATTGAGCATGCCGTCGATGATATTCGCGCCCAGGTGGGAAAAGAAAAAATCATTCTGGGGCTTTCCGGCGGTGTTGATTCATCCGTGGCGGCGGTGCTCTTAAATAAAGCCATCGGCCGTCAGCTTACCTGCGTGTTTGTGGATAACGGTGTGCTGCGGGCGGGTGAAGCGACGCGCGTGATAGAGATGTTCAAAAAGCATCTGCGGATCAATTTGCGTTTTGCCCGCGCCGGGAAAATTTTTCTGCAAAAACTAAAAGGCGTGACCGATCCGGAAAGAAAGCGCAAAATCATCGGCCGCACGTTCATTGATATCTTCGACAAAGAAGCGCGTAAAATCAAAGGAGTGAAATTTCTGGCGCAGGGGACGCTTTATCCGGACTTGATAGAATCGCGCTCTGCATTCGGCGGCCCTTCCGCGGTAATTAAATCGCATCACAATGTCGGGGGGCTTCCCAAAACGATGAAGCTCAAACTCATCGAGCCGCTTAAGCATTTATTTAAAGATGAAGTACGCCTTCTGGGCAAAGAACTGGGCCTGCCCGATGATGTGATCTGGCGCCAGCCCTTTCCGGGGCCGGGTTTGGCTATCCGCATCATCGGCGAAGTCAACACCCAGCGCCTGAATGTCCTGCGCAAAGCAGATACAATTTTACTGGAGGAAATACGCGCGGCCAATCTTTACTATGAACTGTGGCAGTCTTTCACTATTTTGCTGCCGCTCAAAAGCGTGGGCATTATGGGCGATCAGCGCACGTATGAAAATATTGTGGCCATCCGCGCCGTCACCAGCGATGACGCGATGACTGCCGACTGGGCGAGACTCCCACAGGAGCTTCTGGCGCGCGTATCCAACCGCATCATCAACGAAGTGCGCGGCATCAACCGCGTGGTATACGACATCAGTTCCAAACCGCCCAGCACGATTGAATGGGAATAAACAATCCATCTGTCATTCCGGGCAAGCGAAGCGCGACCCGGAATCCAGAAATAAAAAAATGGATATCTCCGGCATTGGCCGGGCTTTGGGCCGGAGTGAAACCTGGTGGATACCGGGCCGTCATGACAAAGGTGTGGATATAAAAATTAAATATTTGCTTGGGTAAAAAAAGTGCCGAAACGAACTGACATCAAAAAAATCCTGCTCATCGGTTCCGGGCCGATTATTATCAGCCAGGCCTGCGAATTTGACTATTCCGGCACGCAGGCCTGCAAAGCGCTGCGCGAAGAAGGCTATGAGGTTGTGCTGATTAATTCCAATCCCGCAACCATCATGACCGATCCGGAGATGGCTGACCGAACGTATGTGGAGCCGATCACGCCGGAGGCGGTGGAAAAAATCATCGCGAAAGAGCGACCGGACGCGCTATTGCCGACGCTCGGCGGCCAGACGGGGCTCAACACCGCCGTTGCTGTTGCCGAAAACGGAGTGCTGAAGAAATACAACGTGGAGATGATCGGCGCGTCGCTGGAAGTGATTCATAAAGCGGAAGACCGCGAGAAATTCCGCCAGGCTATGGAAAAGATCGGCCTCACCATGCCCAAAAGCGGTATCGCGCGAAATATGAATGAAGTGCTCGCCATCGCTGAAGACATTGGTTTCCCCTTGATTATCCGCGCTTCCTTTACACTGGGAGGAACAGGCAGCGGCGTGGCCTACAACCGTGAAGAACTTGTCGAAATCGCCAAGGCGGGACTCGAGGCCAGCATGATTTCCGAGGTCATGATTGAACAGTCCGCTCTGGGCTGGAAGGAATATGAACTGGAAGTGATGCGCGACAAGGCCGACAACGTCGTCATTATCTGTTCGATAGAAAACTTTGACGCGATGGGCGTGCATACGGGTGAATCGATCACCGTTGCTCCCGCGCAAACTTTGACTGATAAAGAGTATCAAGCAATGCGCGATGCCGCTATTGCCATCATGCGCGAAATCGGCGTGGAAACAGGCGGCTCCAACGTGCAGTTTGCCGTTCATCCGCAGACCGGCGAGATGATCGTGGTGGAGATGAATCCGCGCGTCTCGCGCTCTTCGGCGCTCGCCTCCAAGGCCACGGGTTTTCCCATTGCCAAGATCGCGGCCAAACTCGCCTGTGGCTACACGCTTGATGAAATTCCAAATGACATTACCCGTGAAACAATGGCTTCTTTTGAGCCGACTATCGATTACTGCGTGGTGAAGATTCCACGCTGGACATTTGAAAAATTTCCGGAGACGGAAGATTTTCTGACCACTTCCATGAAATCGGTGGGCGAAACAATGTCCATCGGCCGCACTTTTAAGGAAGCGCTGCAAAAAGCCATCCGTTCGCTGGAAATCGGCCGCTTCGGTCTCGATCAAAAACTGCCCGAAGACGAACAGGAGCGCAAAGCGCTCATCAAGGCAAAACTAATCCGGCCCAACTCCCTGCGGCTTTTTTACACGGCTGAAGCGCTGCGCGAAGGTATTTCCGTGGAAGAAATTTATGAAATGACAAAAATTGATCCCTGGTTTCTGCATCAGATTGCCGATATTCTTGCCGCCGAAGAAGAAATTAAAAAATCCGCGCCTGACACCGGGCTTTTACGCGCTGCCAAACAGATGGGTTTTTCCGACCGGACTATGGGAGCGCTTTGGAATAAAACCGAAACAGAGATTCGTGACTGGCGGGCGCGAGAAAAGATATTTCCGGTTTACAAGCTTGTTGATACCTGCGCGGCGGAATTTGAGGCCTACACTCCTTATTACTATTCCACATACGAACAGGAAAACGAGACGAGACCCTCGAGCAAAAAGAAAGTCGCCATCATTGGCGGCGGCCCTAACCGGATCGGACAGGGAATCGAGTTTGATTACTGCTGTGTGCACGCCTCGTTTGCCCTGCGTGAAGAAGGCGTGGAAAGTATTATGATCAATTCCAATCCGGAAACGGTCAGCACCGATTACGACACATCGGACAAATTGTTTTTCGAGCCGGTAACGCTCGAAGATGTTTTGCACATTGTCCAGACGGAAAAGCCGGATGGTGTTATTGTCCAGTTCGGCGGCCAGACGCCGCTGAATCTCGCCCGCGGTTTGGAAGCGGCGGGCGTGCCGATTATCGGCACAACACCTGATGCCATTGACCGCGCGGAAAA
>JBFYYA010000028.1:0-10018 GCA_041310245.1 Syntrophaceae bacterium
GCGCGATATCTTTTGTCAAAACGCCAATACCCGCGCCTATTTCTACAACAACATCATCAGATGAAATTCCTCCCGCGGCGGCTATTTTATGAATTGTATTAATGTCTAAAAGAAATGACTGACTGAATTTCTTGCGCGGCCTAATTTCATATTGTTTTAATATTTCTTTTGGTGAAACCATGAGTATCTCTAGCTTGTAAGATTTAGAATATTATCCGCTTTTGACGACTTTGTAAAAAGCTCCAGAGGCAGGGCGCGCAAAGCCTTCGGAGTGAGGCGTATTTCTACATACGTCGCAACGACGAAAGGCTGCAGCGCATCCGGCATACGCCGGATAAACTCCGCATATGCGCAGCCCGGCGAATGCTGGGGACTTTTTACAAAGTCGCTAGGGGCCAGCGTGAAACAGCGTTCAAGTCCAAGCCGTCACGCCAGCCGCTTTTTAACAAAACCTCACCGATAGCCGCAATCATTGCCGCGTTGTCCGTGCACAAAATCATCGGCGGAATAAACAAATCAACGCCGCGCACTGCAGCGGCCTGTGCAAATTTTTCCCGCAACCGGCTGTTTGCCGCCACGCCGCCACAGACAACAACGCGCTCAATTTTATGCTCTTTAGCCGCCTGCATTGTTTTATCCACCAGCACATCAACAATGGCCTCCTGGTAACTTGCCGCCACATCCGGAAGTTCCTCTTCGGTGAAATTTTTACCCCGCTTTTTAAGCATGACCAATAAAGAAGTTTTCACGCCGCTGAAGCTGAAATCGGGTGAATCTTTCATCGCGCGCGGAAACGTAAATGCCAGCGGATTTGCGCCTTTAGCCAGTTTATCTATTACCACTCCCCCCGGATAACCCAGATTAAGCAGTTTAGCTGCTTTATCGAAGGCCTCGCCCGCCGCGTCATCGCGCGTCTGAGCCAGCAATAAAAAGCTCTGAAGGCTCTTCACCAGGTAAATGCTTGTATGGCCGCCGGAAACAACCAAAGCAATAAAAGGAAACGCGGGCGATCTTTCGGCAAGAAAAATTGACGCGATATGCCCCTCCAGATGATTCACTCCCACCAAAGGAATACCAAGCGAATACGCAAGGGATTTGGCGTTGGACAATCCGATTAAAAGGGAGCCGACCAATCCCGGACCGCGGGTTACCGCGATACCTTCAATATCTTTCAGCTCGATACCGGCATCAGATACGGCTTGCTTGATTACGGGGACTATTGCTTCGATGTGCTTGCGCGAGGCAATTTCCGGCACCACGCCGCCGTAAGGGCTGTGGTCTTTTATTTGCGAGGCAATGACGTTAGAAAGCATTTTGCCGTCTTTGACTACCGCGGCGGCTGTCTCGTCACATGATGATTCTATTCCTAAAACTATCAATTTTATCCCTAATATTTTTCTTTGCTAAAAAGTTAAAATCTTTATATAAAAGCAACAGCGTTTTGTAAACAAACTTTTAGAATGATCTTTTTCCGGTAGATTTTATGGAGCTCAAAACTGATTTTCTGATTATCGGCAGCGGCATCGCGGGTTTGAGCCTGGCCATTAAGGCTTCTACCTTGGGCAGCGTTGCCATCGTAACCAAAAAAGAAAAATCCGAATCCAACACCAACTACGCGCAGGGCGGTATCGCCGCCGTTACCGATAAAACCGACAGTTTTGAAGAACATATAAATGATACGCTGATTTGCGGCGCCGGACTTTGCCACCGGGATGTGGTGGAATTTGTCGTCAAGGAAGCGCCGCCGCGTATTCAGGAACTTGTGGAATGGGGCGTGGAGTTCACCAAGTCGGAAGATTTGCCACAATCTTATGATTTGGGGCAGGAAGGCGGCCATCATCATCGGCGCATCCTGCACGCCAAGGATCTCACTGGCCGTGAAATCGAGCGCGCCCTGCATGAAAAAGTAGCGCAACTTAAAAACGTGCAGATATACGAGAACCATATCGCGATCGACCTGATTCTGCAGAAAGACGCAACCGGAAGCACGGTTAATTGTCTGGGCGCCTATGTTCTGGATATTGACGAAGATACCGTTCACACTTACCGCGCCAAATACACAATTCTTTCCACCGGCGGCGCGGGTAAAGTTTATCTGATCACGACCAACCCAGACATCGCTACGGGTGACGGCGTGGCCATGGCTTACCGCGCTGGCGCGAAAATCGCCAATATGGAATTTATCCAGTTTCACCCCACATGCCTTTTTCATCCGGATGCCAAGGCATTTCTTATCAGCGAGGCGGTGCGCGGCGAGGGAGGAATTTTAAAATTAAAAAGCGGCGCGACATTCATGGAAAAATATCACCCGATGAAAAGCCTCGCCCCGCGTGATATCGTGGCCAAAGCCATTGACACGGAAATTAAGCAATCCGGTGATGAATTTGTCCTTTTGGATATTACACATCACAACCGGGATTTTCTTAAAAACCGCTTTCCCAACATTTATGAAAAGTGCCTGGAATTCGGCATCGATATTGCCGTTGATCCTATCCCCATTGCCCCGGCGGCTCACTATATCTGCGGTGGCGTAGCGGTCGATCACTGGGGCAAGACATCTATTGATAATCTCTTTGCCTGCGGCGAAGTTTCTTGCACCGGCCTGCACGGCGCGAACCGCCTGGCCAGCAATTCACTTTTGGAAGCGCTAGTTTATTCGCACCGGGCATTTAACAAAATTGCTAAATCCTTCCGGCAAACCGAACTCAGCACTATCTCCATCCCGCCCTGGGATCCGGGCGGCGCCGTGGAAAGCGATGACATTATTGTGGTTACCAATAACTGGGATGAAATCCGCCGCAGTATGTGGAACTACGTAGGCATCGTCCGCTCCGACAAACGGCTGGAACGAGCTGAGCGCCGAATTAACCTGATTCAAAAAGAAATTAAAGAATATTACTGGAACTACAGGGTAACAAAGGATTTAATCGAACTGCGCAACATCACTACTGTGGCCAAACTAATTGTACAGTCCTGCCTCCTGCGCAAGGAAAGCCGCGGCCTGCACTACACAATTGATTACCAAGAAACGCGCAAAGAGTTTGAAAAGGATACGATAATTTTTAAGGAATAATATTCCCCCAGGGCAATAAAGCTTTAGATTTTAAATACCCTCTTGTAAATAAAGTTAATATTTTTTAAAAAGTTATTTACGTTGAATATTTTATCTAAATCTTTTGGTGTCAAATATTTTTTCACCGCCGTATCTGCAGCGAGAAGCTCTCTAAATTTCAAATTTTCATTCCACGATTTCATCGCGTTTTTCTGCACAATCGCGTAAGCATCTTCTCTGGTGGCTCCTTTTTCGACAAGCGCCAACAAAACCATTTGTGAAAAAATTACTCCGTGTGTCATATTGAGATTTGCCAGCATCCTCTCCGGATAAACAACAAGCTTATCCATGAGGCTGGTAAACCTGCCCAGCATAAAATCCAGAACGATTGTCGCGTCCGGAGCGATGACCCGTTCCACTGAAGAGTGGCTGATATCACGCTCATGCCACAGAGCGACATCTTCCAGCGCCGCGAGCGCGTAAGAGCGCACCAGACGGGCTAGGCCCGATATATTTTCTGACAATACTGGATTACGCTTGTGAGGCATGGCAGATGATCCTTTTTGTCCCGGCGAAAAATATTCCTCCGCCTCGCGCACTTCCGTTCTCTGCAAAAGACGGATTTCCTGCGCGAATTTATCGAGCGAAGAGGCGATAATCGCCAGCGTGGTAAAAAATTCGGCATGTCGGTCGCGCTGGACAATCTGCGAAGAAACAGGCGCTGGCTTCAAGCCGAGTTTCTTACAGACATATTCTTCCACAAACGGCTCTACAAAAGAAAATGTCCCCACCGCGCCGGAAATTTTGCCATAGCTTACTGTTTCTTTTGCCCGCTCCAGGCGCGCGCGGTTTCGCTCCATTTCCTGATACCAAAGCGCCATCTTCAGGCCGAAAGTAATCGGCTCGGCGTGAATGCCGTGCGAGCGGCCGATCATCAAAGTTTTTTTATATTCTAATGCTTTTTTCTTCAGCACCGCAAGAAGCGCGTTGATATCTTCGATTAAAATTACCGCCGCTTCCTTTAAAAGAACTGCCAGCGAAGTATCGAGAACATCAGAAGAGGTCAAACCCATATGGATGAAGCGCCCGTCTTCACCCACTTTTTCCGTCAAAGAAGTCAAAAAAGCGATGACATCATGCTTAGTGTTTTTCTCGATTTCATCAATACGATTGACGTTAATGGCAACTTTCGACTTGATGTTTGCCAGAGCTTTTTTGGGGATTTTTCCCTTTTTAGCCATGGCCTCACAGGCCGCCATCTCCACGTCCAGCCACTTCTGGTAGCGATTTTCCGGGCTCCATATTTTTTCCATTTTTTCCCGGGAATATCTTGGTATCACCTAACCCTCCTTAATTAACCTGGTAAGCTCTGCTAAAATATTACCAACCGGCCGGAATGATTCATCGACATATGTTGTTATTATTATGATTTCAAGCTTCTCGTCAAGGCTTATTAATCACCATATTTAATTAGATTGACAATCCACAGGGAACAACATATTTAAATCACGCGGATTTATAAGAATGAACGAAAAATTAGCCATTGGCGTTAAAAAACATCTCATCGGGCTGGAAGAAATTTTCAACAGCATAACCCACGGAACGGGGGCTTTGATGAGCCTTGCCGGGCTGGTGCTGCTGATTGTTTTCGCCAGCCTTTACGGTGAAGCCCGTCACATTGTCAGCTGTACTATTTTCGGCGTTTCTTTGGTTTTACTATACACTGCGTCAACGCTTTACCACAGTTTCCGCAAACCGAACGTCAAATTCGTCTTTAAAATCATTGACCATTCATGCATTTACATTCTCATCGCGGGAACCTACACTCCTTTTATGCTTGTCGCGGTACGCGGAGTACTGGGCTGGACTATCTTCGGCATCGTCTGGGGCATGACTGTTTTGGGAATTTTATTTAAATCTTTTTTCATTCATCGTTTCAAAATATTTTCCACACTTGCTTATATTGCGATGGGCTGGATTGCCATCTTCGCTATCAAGCCTATTTTCCAGAACCTATCAGAGGGGGCTATTTTTTGGTTAATTGCCGGAGGACTTGCGTATACTGTCGGCACTATTTTTTACGCCTGGAAAAAGCTGCCTTTTAATCACGCTATTTGGCATTCATTTGTCCTTGCCGGAAGTATCTGCCATTTCGTTGCTGTTCTCTTTTACGTTATTCCTCTGAAAACATAAACGATTTTACCCTCCAAATCATTCTTGTATTATGCCTTTGAAAATGATAGAAGGTCGCCCAAGTTAAAAAGTTTAAAAAAATAAGGGAGATAATCATGAAAAGATATTTAAAATTAGCTCTTTGTCTAAGTTTGCTTTTGATATTTGCCGCAACACTATGGGCGAAAGATAAATACATAGTGACGGTACTGCCCTTCTCCACGCACAGCGCGGAAAATATCGATTACCTGAAAGATGGAATCGGCAATATGCTATCTTCGCGCATTGCTGTGCCCGGCAAGATTAATGTCACCACGCAAAATGCCGTCCTGCAGGAAATGAAAAAAACCAAATCCAGAGATTTGAATCTCGCCGACGTGTATAACATCGGAAAAAACCTGAAATCCGATTATGTTGTCTGGGGAAGCATAACAAAAATAGGCAGCAGCATCAGTATTGACGGAAAACTTGTGGATATCAACGCCAACAAATCCGATGTCAATATCTTTGCTCAATCACAAAATATTGACGATGTTATGCCTAAAATAAACGATTTTTCACAAAAAATAGTTAATCATATTCTAGGGACCACACAAGCGGCGCCGGTAATAAGCTCCTCGCCCACGGGCGATGATAAAACCGCGTCTCGGCCTCTTCCTCCCGGAACTTCCCGCGAAGCGCAAATTATCGCCGGAATGAGAACCAACAAAAGAGGCACTATGACTTCCGCGATTAACACGGAATACATTAATTCTCCGGAACCGATTAACCGCCGCGGTTTCTGGTTAAGCCAGCAAATACCAACCCAATTTGTTGGCATGGATATAGGGGATGTAAACAACGACGGATCCAATGAAATCGTTGTTATCGACAGCCACAACATTTATATCTACAAAAAAGGCAATAATGAGTTAATGCTATTGGAAAAAATCGCGGGCAAATCTCATCTGCAATACATTGCTGTTGATGTCGCGGATATCAACCGCAACGGTGTACCGGAAATAATCGTCACTTCTCTTAATAATAAGACACTGGATTCTTTTGTTCTCGAATATAACGATGGCAAATATGAGAGAATAGCTTCCGGTATTCGCTTCTTCCTTCGTGTCATCGACACCCCGTCAGGCATTCCGCTTTTGCTGGGTCAAAATTACGGTACGGACAAGCCTTTTGACACGCAAATTTATGAAATTGTCTGGAAAAACGGAAAATACGTCAATGATCAGAAGATGAAAATACCCGTGGGTTTATCCATTTACGGCCTTACTATCGCTGATGTCGGCACCGGTGGTGGCGAAAAAGTTCTTGCTCTGGATGAACTGGATTACTTGTGTATTTTTGAAAAAACCAACAAACACATAACCAGAATGTTTACTATGGGATTTTCTGAAAACAAAGACTTAATATGGAGAAGCGAAGACTACTATGGCGGCAGCAATAATATTATTAGCAGCACCGCAAAAAAAAGACCGGAAGACGAATATGAAGGAAGATACTACGCTAATTTGCGTATTTTAACTTTTGACACGAACAACGACGGTAAAAGAGAAATTATCATCGTCAAGAATATCTCTTCGACCAAGCGCCTTTTTAAGCACTTCAACTTATTTACCGGCAGTGAAATTTACAATCTGGAATGGGACGGACTGGGAATGATTGAAAATTGGCGCACGAAAAAAATCAACGGTTATGTTACGGACTACTCCTTCAAGGATGTGGATAACGATGGACAGCCGGAAATTGTCCTTGCTTTGGTACTATCGACAGGCGCATCCCTTCAAAACAGAAGCGTCATTGTAGTCTATGAATTGGAGACCACCGAATAAGTTATTGACAAAAATTGCGCTCTTGGATATAGCCACGCTCAAATTATTTCGCGGTTATTTTATGTTTTAAGCGCAATGATCATCAGCAACCTTAGGCGGTGTAGCTCAGCTGGTTAGAGCATACGGCTCATATCCGTAGTGTCCGGGGTTCAATTCCCTGCACCGCCACCAACAATCAGGGTTTGAGCGCAAGCTCAAACCCTTTTTAATTACCTATGCATAATATGAAAGAGTCAAGAAAAACCGAGCATATTAATTTTTTGCCTTCAGTTATTGTCAGAAATCCCCACTTACAGTCAATCCTGGCAAGCTCAAAAATGCGCGTCCTTACTAAATCATTATTTCTTCGTGCCGCGGAAGAAATGATAGTGCCCACTTCCACAGGGTCAAAGCTGCTTGCTTTTCATTCCCGGCATCTCAATCCAAAAGGACTGATTATTTTGCTGCACGGATGGGAAGGATCTTCTTCATCTGCCTACATGATTGAAACGAGTTACTATTTTATAAAACTTGGATTTTCCGTCTGCCGGCTTAATCTAAGAGATCACGGCGAATCACATCATCTCAATGAGGGTCTTTTTCACGGTGCTCTTTTGGAAGAAACATTCGACGCGGTTAATTCATTAAGCAATCTTTCAGCGGGTAAGCCTGTACACCTGATAGGTTTTTCCATGGGCGGTAATTTCGCTTTGCGCATCGCCCGGAAATATTCATCTTCCCCTTATACAGCGCTTAAAAGCGTTTTTGCCATTAGCCCGCCGCTAGATCCTTACAAAACAACACTGGCAATTGACAACGGTTATTCTTTCTATCGCCGTTACTTCCTCAACAAATGGAAACGTTCTTTAATTAAAAAACAGAATCTTTTCCCTCGGAAATACAATTTTAGTAAAATGCTCAATGCCCGCACTTGCATGGAATTGACGGAAGCGCTTATGCCATATTTTCCGGATTTTCCAAGCTACCGTGATTACTTTAACTTATATACGTTAAAAAGTGATTTCTTCGCTGATTTACGTATTCCGGTAAAAATATTCATCGCTGAAGACGACCCGGTGATTCCCCGGGAGGATTTTGACGCTTTGGATAATAACAATTACTTAAGCATATTACGACTGAAATACGGCGGTCATTGTGGTTTTATCGATTTATTTCCCATGCATTGCTGGTATAATAAAATAATAACCGATGACATAATCTGAATTAAATATACTTATGGATACGACGATTATTTACAATAAAAATAATTTTACATCTTCTATTCATTCCAAATTAGCTGAAATCAATATAGACTACCTGGAAAAGCATTCGCAAATCAAAAAAGCAAATGCGCAGGGGGCATCTCATCTGGAAGCCGGTGTAGTCGTTTTAATAAATTACATTGAAAAAACAAAAAACCCCGGATATGTTTTTCAAGTTATCAAACGTTCATCAAAAGTCACGCAAGGCGGAGATATTAGCTGCCCCGGAGGAATGCTGCATCCGTCAGTTGACAATTTTTTCAGTATTTTTTTCAAAACCGGTTTGATTCCCGCGATGCGCGGCATCAAGCATAAATACAGAGACAAAAATCTCCTGCCCCTTATACGCCTTTTTCTTGCCAATTCACTGCGGGAAGCGTGGGAAGAAATTGGCCTGAACCCTTATAATGTTTCATTTCTGGGAGCACTGCCCACATATTCGCTCTCATCCTTCACGAGGACAATCTACCCCCTGGTATGCCTGACACATAATCCCTTCAAATATAAACTTAACTCGGAGGTAGAAAAAGTCGTGGAAATCCCCTTGAGTTTTTTCTTTGAAAGCTCAAATTACGCATGGTTGCAGGTAACAACACCGGAAGGAGAAAACGCTTACGCCGAAACAAGCAGATTTCCCTGCATGGCGATTCCAGACGAAAAAGGCGATTGCGACATTCTTTGGGGAGCCACTTTTCACATCATCACCAATTTCTTGAACATTATTTTCGATAAACAATTGCCTGTCCCTCCCGCCGACAGAATCTTCAAAAAAATAATAACAGAGAATTATCTAACGGGAGGCCGCTGAATAAATGGGCTTTCTAAAAATAAGGGGCAATATTGTCAAAGCAGTTATTTTTGACTTTGACGGCACCCTGGCTAAACTAAATATTGATTTTCAGTATATGCGCAAAGAGGTTCTGCATATTGCTTCATCTTATGGAATCGGGACAAATCTTCTGGAAACAAAATTTGTTTTGGAAATGATTAACACTGTATCGGATAAACTCAACCTTAAATCCACGCAGGAATCAGAAAATTTCAAAAAAGAAGCCATGAATTTTATCGAAAATTTGGAAATCAGGGCCGCGGAAGATGGTGAGCTTTTCGACAAAACCAAAGAGCTGTTAACTTTTTTGAAGGCAAATGGCCTTTCCACCGCCGTGGTATCACGAAACTGTGAAAAGGCTATATGTTTGGTGTTTCCAGATATACTTAAGTATTGCGATGCTGTTGTTTGCCGGGACAAAGTAGCAAATGTCAAACCCCATCCTCAGCATTTACATACGGCAATAAATATTATTCGAGCGAGTCCTCCGTGCACGCTTATGATAGGCGATCATCCTCTGGATATAGAAACAGGCCGCAACGCCGGAACTTTCACCGCCGGTGTTTTAACCGGTCACCATCTTGAAGATGATTTTTTAAAAGCGGGCGCCGATCTGGTACTGTCTGAGGCGGCCGATTTGATAGAGATGATCACGTAATTATCTTTACAGTTCATCGAACTCGGCACATCTGGTGATTTAACTTCCTGCTTTTGCCCTTTGTAAATTTATTTATCATCTCTAATTGACAGAAAACATTTATTTGCCTATGATAAAATATAGTAACTAAAAATTAATTCGACTTTAAGACTGATTAGATTGGAAAGGATTTTATAAATGAATCCCCATGTGTTTCGCGAATATGACGTAAGAGGCATTGTCGGTGACGACCTATACGAA
>JBFYYA010000029.1:0-3342 GCA_041310245.1 Syntrophaceae bacterium
TTCTTTAGTATGCGGACAATAATCCATATTTAGCGTTTTTCCTCTTTGGTCAGCTTTTCGTATTCATCCGCGCCCATCAGAGATTTTAATTCTTCCTTATCAGAAAGCTTGATTTTCGCAAGCCATCCCTCGCCGAAAGCGTCTTTATTGATAAGCTCGGGAGTTTCCTCCAGGACTTTGTTGGTTTCGACGATTTCGCCGCTTGCCGGCGCGTAGACATCCGACACGGACTTGACTGATTCGACCACCGCCATTGCTTCGCCCTGCGCGATTTTTTTTCCTATTTTAGGCAATTCCACAAAAACGATATCGGTGAGCATTTCCTGCGCGTAATCGGTAATGCCGACAAGCGCGGTGCCATCGCCATTGTCTTTGAGCCATTCATGGTCTTTGGAATAAATTCTATCGGTGGGGTTAGGTTTGGACATAGCGCGTCTCCTTGTAATTATTTTTTGCCGTTTATCTTTTTTCTCGTTTATAAAAAGGAAGTTTGACGATTTTTGCGCCAGCGATAGTTTCGCGGATAGCAATATCGATAGCAGTTTCCGGCGCGCTGTAAGACACGTCGAGAAAAGCAAGGCCGATAGCCTTATTCAAAGTTGGCGAAAAAGTACCGGAAGTGACGACACCTATTTCTTTATCGTCGCCCAATACTTTATAATTGTGGCGCGCGATTCCTCGTCCGGTCAGTTCGAATCCGGCCAGCTTTTTTTTCGGCCCGTTATTTTTCAATTTCTCCAACGCGGGCTTGCCGATAAAATCTTTGTTCCAGTCAATCAGCCATCTGTAGGGCGCTTCCAGCGGGCTCGTATCCTGAGTCATGTCTTGGCCATTGAGCATCATGCCGGCCTCTAGACGCAGTGTATCGCGCGCGCCGAGGCCCGCGGGCTTCAGGCCAAAAGATGAACCTGCTTCCAAAACTTTATCCCATATATACCCGATATGCTCCGCCGGCGCGTAGATTTCAAATCCATCCTCGCCGGTGTAACCGCTGCGGGAAACTATGGCCGGTATGCCCGCTACCGTTGTTTGGGTAAAGTGATAGTACTTTATTTTCTTTAAATCAACTTTTACCAGTCCCTGCAGGATTTCTTCGGAGCGGGGTCCCTGCAAATCCAGCTTGCCGGTTTTATCGCTGACATCTTCGATGCGGCAATCAAATTTATTATTTTTGAGAGCGGAGGAAATGACCGCAAAATCAAATTCCCTTGTTGTCGCGTTGGTTACCAGCATAAAGGAACCTTCGGCGGTTTTATAAACGGTTAGGTCATCAATGATTCCTCCCCGCTCATTGAGCAGGGCGCTTAATTTCACCTGTCCGATTTTTTGCTCCGCCAGGTTTCTGGTAAGACAAAACTGCAAAAGGTCAAGCGCCTGCGGCCCCTTGATTTTTATTTCACCCATATGGCAGATATCAAAAAGTGCCGCGTCTTTTCTTGTCGATTTATGCTCATCAATTACATTGGTATATTGAACGGGCATGGCCCAGCCGCCAAAATCGATAATTTTGGCGTTAAGCGATACATGTTTTTCGTAAAGAGGCGTCTTTTTCAATTTTTCTCAACCGGAATATTTGAAAATTAGTGACAGAATAATCAGCAGCAGGCAAATATATAAAAATGCCGCGCTTTTCCTGACCGCTGTCCTGCCCAAAACAATATAGCCGCAGTTTCGGCAAATGGAAATTCTGGCAGTAATTTCTCCCTGACAGGAAGGGCAAAGCAGAGGCTTTGCTTTTTTTTTCTCGGTGGCGGGCGGGCTCAGATTTTTTTTCAGTTCGGCGCGGACATTATAATGCCAGCCGCAATCAGGATTTACGCATTTACCCTGTGTCGGCATGTCGTCGGTCCAGAAAAAAGATTTTTTGCATTGCGGGCAGTGAATTCTCAGCATAGGGTGATTTCTCCGCTTGAAAAATATAATAAAAGTAGGAATATTATTTTTTGTTTGTGCCTGTGGACTACTACAACTGCGGGGAGATTTCAAGAGTTATAAAATAAAAATATCGCCCGCTTAGCCTTTAAATATTTTTTCAAAGAAAGCCTGTTTTTCCGTAGGATAATATAAATTTCCCTCGTAATCCACAATCAGTTTTCCGTCAAGATGGTCAATTTCATGCTGTACTACGCGGGCGATAAAATCCAGGTATCTTTTTGATATTTTTTCGCCTTCGGGGGTAAACGCGCGTATTTTTATTTCGGGCGATCTGCTTACCTCGACTTGTATTTCCGGGCATGACAGGCAGCCTTCGGCCATGGTCACTTTTTCGCCGCGCGCCTGGGTGATGCGGGGATTAATAAGAACCTCATAATCGCCAGCCTTAGTTTTTTCGCCTTCCTCACGTTCTTTATTGCGGAAAATAATTATTCTTTTGCTGATGCCGATCTGCGGCGCTGCAAGACCCACCGCGTCACCGTTGTTGATGAAAGAATCAATAAGGGTGTTGATTTCTTCGCGCTCTTTCTTGCCGAATGGCACGGCTAATTCTTTTGATTTTTTCCGCAAAACAGAAGTGTCTTCTTCGTCTACTCCTGTATTATTCCAAAGGGTTAAAACTCTTTTTTCCATTGTATATGCTGCCCAACAAATATTTTTTAAACTCTAACACCGATTAATAGTTATTTCAAGTAATTGCAGCTTGCCAAACACCGGTATATTTTGCTAAATAGTTAAAAAGTTTGAATAACTAAACAAAAATTATGATCAGTAAAATTGTCACCAAAATGGCGCGGAAAGAATTTTCCCGCGCGCTGAAATTTGAAGACGAAGCCGTGCCCCAACTGCCGGAATGCGCCGATAACAAGCCGCGCCTGCTTTATCTGCACGTCCCTTTTTGCGAAGAGCTTTGCCCTTACTGTTCCTTTCACCGTGTGCGTTTTTCCGCGCCGCTGGCAAAAAAATATTTTACGGCGCTGCGGCGCGAAATAAATCTTTACCATGATAAAAGCTATAAATTCAGCGGCATTTATGTGGGCGGCGGCACGCCTACCGTGCTGATTCAGGAGCTTGCCGAGACGCTGGATTTGGCCAGAAAAAGTTTTGCGATCAGGGAGATATCCGTAGAGACAAACCCAAATCATTTAACCGCGAAAAATATTGAAATCCTGCAGCGCTGCCATGTAAACAGGCTCTCCGTGGGTGTGCAGACCTTCAATGACGAACTGCTCAAAAAGATGGGGCGGTTGGAAAGATACGGTTCCGGCGAAATCATTGCCGAAAAACTGAGAGAGACGCAAGGCGCGTTTGGAACGCTTAACGCCGATATGATTTTCAATCTTCCCGCGCAGACCAGCGAGGAGCTAAACGCCGATCTGGATGTGTTAGTTGATTTGAAAGTAGATC
>JBFYYA010000030.1:0-2859 GCA_041310245.1 Syntrophaceae bacterium
ATTCGTAAGCTCTTTATGGCGGATAACGCAGCATTAATCAGATCCATGCGATTTCCCTTTTGCTTTATTGTGAACGTTATACAGAAAAAACTTTCAACCTGTCAAGCTGTTAGTAGCAAATAGAAAAGTCCTATTTTGTAGCACGTGATATGTCCGCTTTTAACTATGCTTAAGGAAAGGAGCGGAAGGCGTAGCTCGGAGCCCCTTTCCTTTCCGGCGAGCGGCGGACTTACGCTGCCTTTTTGTTTTTCTTCTTTTCCTTTTTCTTTAGATTTCCTTCTTCATCATAGTCAGCCAGTTTACGCGGCCCATGGAAAATTGCCAGGGAGCCGTCCATATAGCGGTGAACATTGACCCTTGCCCGAACATAATGACACCGATACTGATCCGGTGGAATCTGGAGCGTTATTCCCTCAAAACTGATGCAGTTATCCGGGGTGACGGTTCGTTCATGATGTTCGCTAAGAATATCCTCTAACTGGGCTCCCACCCAGGGAACAAAAGCAGATCCTTCCTCCAAGGCCTTTTGTTTGAACTCCTTATTATAAGCAGACAGATAGACCTTTTTGATATAACGATTGGCTTCTTCCATCGTGGTAATGTTCTGGAGAGCCAGTTCTTTGACTAATCGGTCCTGATGGGTACGAAACATTCTTTCGCTTCTTCCCCTGGCTTCCGGGGAATAGGCGGGAATCATGGTAATCCCCAACTGCTGCATGGCCCGACCAAACTGGGTTAACTGGGTCTTGCTGACCTTACCGCCTTCCTCCGGCGTAAACCAGTAGTGGCTGCCTCGATCCGTATACATTGTACTAAACAGCCCTTTTTTTCGAATAACATCCCCAACGCCTTGAAAACTGCTGGTGGTCCCCTCCTCATCAACAAAAAACATATTGTATTGCTCGTTCGTTGCATCATCCATCGTCACAATCAAATCCCACATCTTGCCCACAACCCATTCATGGGTGCTTCCGTCCTGGTGGATCATCATCCCCGGCAAGGGACTTCTTGCTCTTCTGAGGCGATGGACGCCTTTCTTCTTCAGCTTTGGAACTTCCCCTTGCCTCTGAAGAGTATTTTTCACCCAAGTGTAGCTTCGCTTCCCGCCTTCCCGAACATACCAGGAATAAAAATGCTTCACGTTCCAGCCCCGATAGCGACTTCGATATTGCTGTGTAACCATTATCACCTCATCCACCGGCGCTCTCCGGTGGGAGGCCTGAGTCAGACGCTTGTCGTTGAGACCTTCCAAACCATCTTCCTCATACCGCCATATCTGTCGCCGAAATGTCCGGGGGCATACACCCAATACCCTCGCTGCTTCTTCTTGACTTAACCTTCTTTCCTGCCAGCTCAAATACAGCTCTTCAAAGCGCATCTTCCGGATCTCCTGTAGCATCTCCGTCCGTCTCATCCGTCACCTCCTCGAGGCAACTTCTAACCGGACAGTTTATGTGCTACAAGAGAGGACATATTATGTGCTACTTACACTGTCGAAATGACGGATTAGAACAATGTGTAATTTTATAATAATATAATTTACAGAAGTTAATTTATCTGGGTCGGAACTGTTAAAAAGTTTTGGTGTTATAAAAGATTGTTGTTATGTTATAAGTATTCATATAAGTTGACTTATATTAGGAGGAGTCTATGAACATTAGTGATTGGGTTGTAGTTGTTGCAATAATTCTTGCCCCAATTATTGCCATTCAGATTCAGAAATTTATAGAACGACGGCAAATGAAGATAGAAAGGCAAGTAAAGGTGTTTAAACTTCTTATGGCAACAAGAGCTACTCCTATTTCTGTTGCTCATGTAGAAGCACTAAATATGATAGATATTGAGTTTTATGATAATAAAAAAGTAACTGAGGCATGGAAGCTTCTTCTTGATCATTTTGGTAATTATCCCACCGATGCAAATGATCCCAAATTCCAAGATAAGTTGGAAACATGCATTGAAAAGTCTAAAGAATTACTAACTGATCTACAATATGAAATGGGCACATCTTTAAACTATCATTTTGACAAAGTTCACCTTAAGCGAGGCGCATATCTCCCCAAGGGTCACGCTGATACATGGAGCGACCAAGAATTTATACGCAGAAGTCTTATTGGGCTTTTCTTAGGAAAAGTTCCAATTCCTATAAAACTAGTTGATAAAGAAAAATAATATACTGAGAAATGTAGAAGATTTAGGTTTCTAAATAAAAGCCGAAAAAGCCATATCGTCTTATCGTATGAAAAGTGGTGTCAGTCCGTTGAAATATATGATTTCCCGTGAGTCAATCGGAACGACAAATTCACCTATAAAACAAAAATATCAACACAATTAAAATTAAAACAATCTGCACGGCGTAGATGCTGAACATGTGGCGGCGGTAGAATTCCAGCCCTTTCTGAATGCGTTTCAGTCCGCCCAGCATTTTTCTGAATCTTTCTAAATTGCGGTACTGGTAATTATCCGAGGAAAAATCCTTCTGAAAAGCGAACATCGGGGAGGCCGCGTAAACATTATCTCTGAGCGGCCGAAAAAGCGTGTCATTGGCAATTCCCTGCCACGGTACATAAGCTAGCGTCCGCGCGTAATCTCTGTTTAAGGCGTAGGCGTGGGTTAAACTCTGATAGCGGACTTTCTGCACGTGGGGATGGGCGGTTCTGCGGCTCGCGCAAATTAAAGCCCCGAAAAGAAATACTTTCCAGCGCGGATTTTGCTTTAAAAATTCCAAGCAGTTTTGCAGGCGCTGATGGTCAAATCCGTCAAACTCCACATCGTCTTCAAAAACAACAATGCTTTGCGCGCCCGCCTCCAAACCTTTTTGCAGACACATCATGTGCGATTCGTAGATTTGCTGCATGA